>JAUXGI010000029.1 GCA_030622295.1 Planctomycetota bacterium | reverse complement strand
TTGGCCACTTCCTGGTCAACCAGGAACATGCCTTCGTATTTTTTCAAGTTCTCTCTCCGAAATGCTTGCCGTGCCTAATCCCCCGTCTGCGGGGCGTTGAACGTGTTCATCGCCGGTTTTATTCCCTCCGTCACCCACGTTTCCACCGTATCGGCCGCATGCTCAAGCGCCTGCTTTATCACAACCGTTTCGTCCTTCGAGAATCTGCCCAGCACATGGTCCACGCCGTCACGGGCGGGTGTGCCGATGCCGACTCGCAGTCGGGGAAAATCCTCGGTGTGCACTGCATCGGCGACTGATTTCAGCCCGTTGTGCCCGCCGCTGGAGCCTCCCTTTCGCACGCGGATTCTGCCCGGCGGCAGGTTCATGTCGTCGCACACGACCAGGAAGTCCTCCAGGTCCAGGTCGTAGTACGTCAGCGCAGCGACGGCCGCAAAGCCGGACAGGTTCACGTATGTTACCGGTTTTACCAGGAGCACCTTCTGTTCCCCGACGGTTATTTCCGCCGTGACGGCGCGGAAGCGCGACCTGCCGCTCTTCACGCCGAAGCGCCGGCTGAGGACATCGAGTACCATGTGGCCCACGTTGTGCCGGGTGCCACGGTACTCCGCCCCTGGATTGCCGATTCCCAGCACGATTTTCATGTGTGTCTCTGCCCGATGCCGCTATTTTTTCCCGGTCTTCTTTTCTTTCTCGTCGGATTCGCGCTCCGTCAGCACCTCCGGCTCGGCAGTGCCCTCCGCTTCGGCAACGGCTTCCTCAACCTCCTCTTTCTTCGCCGGAGGCTGGATATGAATCACTATCTGGCCGGGGTCATTCTGGTATCTGACGCCGGGCATCTGCGGGAGGTCCTTCACATGGATTACGGCGTCCACGTCCATATCGCGCACCGTCAGGGAAATCCCGGCAGGGATATTTCCCGGGAGGGCTTCCACCACCACCTCTTTCAGCAGGTGCTGGAGGATGCCGCCGTGGGTTACCCCGACAGGCGACCCCACGAGTTCCACCGGTATGGTTACGATGACCTTTTCATCCATTGCCACCCGGGTGAAATCCACATGGATGACGTTGTCTCCGAAGGAGTCGTACTGGATGTCCTTTATTAGCGCCCGTTCGTTTCCGGCATCCGTTTCCAGTTCGACCATGTGCAGGCCGTGCCGCAGCAACTGCAGCAGGGCGTCCTTTTGCACCTTGATGGGCGTCGGCTCCGTCTTATGGCCGTACACTATTCCGGGTATGAGCCCCTGTTTTCTCAATCTGCGCACGCTGCGGCTTCCTGTTTCCGCACGCGGCTGCACGGTCAGTTTTTCGACTTCCATGTTTCTGGTTCCACCTCTGTGTTGGGGTCAGCGTCGTTTTTTCTTTTTCTTCAGGGGACGGGCGGGTACGCCCACGACCACGCCGCCGTTCGGCACGTCGTGATTGCGCGTGACCACCGCGCCGGCGCCGGTTATCGCGCCTGTCCCGATCTTCACCGGCGCTATCAGCACGGACCCGCTCCCCACGAACGCCCTGTCTTCTATCACCGTCAGGTGTTTCTTCCTGCCGTCGTAGTTTGCCACAATCGTTCCCGCGCCTATGTTCGCGTCGGCGCCTATCTTCACGTCTCCCAGATAACTCAGGTGCTTGGCCTTGGTCCTCTTTCCAATCAGCCCCTTTTTCACCTCGGTGAAGTTGCCCACTTCCGAACCTTCTTCCATTACCGTGCCGACGCGGAGATGCGTAAACGGCCCGACCTCGCAGCCGCGTCCCACCCTCACCCCCGACTGAATCACCGTGTAGGGCAGTATGACCGTATCGCGGCCAATCTCCACGTCCCTTTCGATATAGGTGTTCTCGGGGTCGACAATCGTGACGCCCTCGTCCATCAGGCGCTCGATTATCCGCATGCGCATGATGCGGCCCACCTGGGCCAGTTGCGCGCGCGAGTTTATGCCGAGAATCTCCCGCGAATCATCAACCAGAACCGCGGCGACCTTCTTGCGCCTGCGCTTCAGAAGGCCGATTACATCTGTCAGGTAGTATTCCCCCTGAGAGTTGTCGTTTTTCAGTTCCCTGACGGTCTCAAAGAGCGTCGGCCCGTCGAAAGCCATGATCCCCGAGTTTATTTCGCTTATCTTCAGTTGCGCCTTTGTGGCGTCCCCGTGTTCGACGATGACCCGCACCGCGCCGCGCCCGTCGCGCACTATCCTGCCGTACCCGGCCGGGTCGTCCACCCTGGCGGTGAGAATCGTGCAGGCGGCTTTCATTCGCTCGTGTGCGTGCAACAGCAGCGTTATGGTCTGCGGCGCAAGCAGCGGCACGTCACCGGGGAGTATTACGACATCGCCGCGAAAACCGCGATACTTCGGACCGGCACTCATTACGGCGTGTCCGGTGCCCGCCTGTTTCTTCTGATGTATCCAATCGACCTTTGCACGGTCGAACTGCTTGCGCACCTGCCCTCGACCGCGACCGACGACCGCGCGTATCGGGCTCAGACGGGCGGCCCGCGCCGCCTCCAGCACATACGCGAGCATCGGCGCACCGCACACCTTATGCAGGACCTTCGGCATGTCGGATTTCATCCGCACACCTTTGCCCGCGGCCAATATCAAGGCGCTTCTCTTTCTGTCGGACAACGCTGACTCCGTGTCATCGCGAATTTGCAAGCCCTATATGCTATTGCCGGTGAGGCTGCATGTCAACGAAAAAAGAGAGCATCTGAAAATTCCGGGTGTGTGCCAACTGGGATAGGCACTAACCCGCTTTTCTCACAAGTAAAATGTAGGGGACGGTCTTTAGACCATTCCGGAACGGGCTAAAGCCCGTTCCCTACATCGGAAGTGCGAGATACGGTGCCTGTTTGATAACGCAATGTGTGAACAGGAAGCGCAAGCGAGCGACGGGTCTGCCCCTGGCACCGTCGCTCAGCGGAGTCCCTTGTCCTGTGCGAACTTGCGGAACGTACGGTCGTAGGTGCGCTCGGCCGCGTTGCTGAAGTAACACGCGGGCAACTCGTTCATCGAGCGGTGGTATCTTATGCACTCGCAGCACACGCCTTTCTTTTCGCAGGAATAGGTGCAATTGCAATCTGCAAGGTTCGTTTCCTTGTTCGGGCAATCCATGTCATACTCCGTATGCTTTCAGCGCTGCCGGGGTGATGCCCCCGCCGGGGAAGCGGGGGGGGGCAGACGCTGAGGAGCAGCCTTCGGCTGCCTTTTCCTTTCGCGCTTTCTGACATCGGGAGCCGTTCCCGATGTCATGCAGGTCGAGAGTAGAAAAGGGGCTGTGCCCCCGACGGGAAAGGGTCTGACCCCCTCGCAGCCTAGAACTATCCGGACTCTTCGCCGTCTTCGATTTGCAACTCCGCGCCTATCTGCCGGTTGACCTTGTCCATCAACTCGGTGTAATCGGCCTGAACCCGAAGAAGTTCCTGTAGATACGGCATGGCATGGACGCGCTCGCGCAGGTCCAGCAGATTTTTCTTTTCCTCGGGTTCGATGGGCGCCTGCTCCTGCTCGAGTTGCGCGATCTTGCGCAATTGGGCTTCATAGGCCGCGGTCACTTCCTGGATATTTTTGTCGGCGCGCGCCTTCAGTTCACACTCCCTGAGGGCTGTGAACTGCGGGCTTGTGCCGATAGCCCGGCCCAGCATCCCGGCGAGTTTCAGTATTTCATCCATCACGTTTTCCGTTGAAAAAACTATCGGCGGCCACAAGGCTCGGGGAGTCAGACCCTCCCCCGCCCCGATCCGCCTCAGGCGGATGGTGAGAAATGCGGGCTAAGGAGAGCACCTGGCGCATATGGACCTGAACAGCGTGGTGCTCAGGTAGCGGTCTCCTCCGTCAGGCAGTATCACCACAATTGTGCCGGAACTGATATCCCTTGATATTCGCAAGGCTGCGGCAACGGCCGCACCGCTCGACATGCCCACAAACAGGCCCTCCCTTGTGGCGAGCAGTCTTGCCGTATGGAAGGCTTCCTCGTCGTCAATGACAATCTTCTCGTCCAGAATCCCCGGGTCGTAGATTTTGGGAACGATGGACTCCTTCATGTTCTTGAGTCCCTGAATCGTGTGTTCCGGCACGGGCTCGACCCCGACGATTTTGACCTCCGGCTTTTTCTCCTTCAGGTATTTCCCTGCGCCCATGAGCGTGCCTGTTGTCCCCATGCCGGCAACGAACATGTCAATCTTCCCATCTGTCTGGGAAAAAACCTCGGGTCCGGTTGTCTCATAATGGGCAAGGACGTTGCCCTCGTTCTCGAACTGGTTCGGCATGTAATACTTGTCCGGTTCCTTATCGACAATCTCCCGGGCCTTTCGGATGGCGCCATCGGTGCCCTCGCTTGCAGGGGTCAGCACAACCTCGGCCCCATGAGCCTCGATGATTCGCCGCCTTTCCATCGTCACGCATTCCGGCATCGTCAGCCTGACTCGATATCCCTTGACCGCCCCTATCATCGCAAGGGCAATCCCGGTATTGCCCGAGGTCGGCTCGATTATCGTCTTTCCCTCGCACAGCACACCGGCCTCTTCCGCGTTTTTTATCATGTAATAGGCGGGGCGGTCCTTGACTGAGCCACCGGGGTTGCATGTCTCAAGTTTGCCGAAAATCCCTGCCGTTGGATTTCCGTTCAAATCGGTCAACTCAACAAGCGGCGTGTTGCCGATAGCCGCCAGCAGACTGTGTTTTTTACCGGTCATGTTTTCTGGAATAAGAGAATGAATGTCCGGGGCTCCGGTTCGCAATGCTTAACCCGCATTTCTCACCACGGGAGAAACGAGGCTCGGGGAGTCAGACCCTTTCCCGTCGCCCCGACAAGTCGGGGCTCCTCCTCAGCGTCTGACCCCCTCGACCCCCTCGCCGGCTTACACCGTGTCCGGAGAATCGACGGGGCGGGAGTATACATGGGTCGGCAGTTCGTGTCAAACGGAAACGAAAGGGGCCGGCCCCTTCTGTTTCGTTTACTGGATGGGTTCGATGTGCTGGTTGTTGGGGCCGTCCCGCCGGGCACGGTCAAGCGCCTCGTCCGCGCGGGAGGTAAGTTCCTGGAAGGATACGGGCACGTCCTCCAGGGCGTCGTAGGATGCGCCGCCCACGCTTATCGTCGCGTGGATGCTCTGCTTGCCGAATTCAATCGGAGCGGATGCCACCAGGTTTCGCAGTTTCCTGCCTACCTGCAGGCAGCCCTCCATGTCGGTTTCGGGCAGGACCACGACGAATTCCTCGTCGCCGACGCGCGCAATCCAGTCGACGCCGTTTCGCGTGTGTTTCGAGGCCAGGTTCACAATCCGTCGCAGCACTTCATCGCCTGCGCGGTGTCCGTATTTCTCATTGATTTGGCGGAAGTCATCCACGTCGATGAGCAGGAACCCCAGACTCCGCCGGTAGCGGCGCGCGCGGTTTATTTCGTTGACCAGGTTTTCGGTGTAGTAGCGCTTGTTGAACGCGCCGGTGAGGGGGTCGTCGAGTCGGCATGAGTTCAGTTCGTCGTACGTGACGCCCAGTTGTGAATTGGCGGAATCCAGCGCGCCGGACTGCCGCCTGAGTTGCCCGCGCACTTCCCGCAGTTCCCTGTTCAGTTTGTTGATTTCCCGGTTGTAGTTGTTCAGAATAGTCGTGAGGCGGTTGACCTCTTCCTGCTTGGGGTAGGCCAGCATCGCGCGGTTGTGGCCGCATTGCAGGAGCAGCACCTCGGTCAGGTATTCACGGCCGTGCCTGATGAATCCCACCTCCACCAGTTGCGTCGCCGTGCCGTCGTTGCCCCTCAGCAGCGCCTCGAATATGTCGCGGCTGCCGGCGTCGAGGTACTGTGCAATCGGCTCGCCCGCGGAAAAGCCGAACCCGTCCCTCGCAACGCGGTTGGCCGTTACAATCTTCTGCTGTTCGTCCAGGATGCAGAGCAGCACGTCGGAAGACTCGAACGACAGCGAGAGTTGTCCGCACAGGAGGGCGGAGTCGGAGTGGGGCGACGTGCCGGCGAGTTCCGCCGTGAAGACCTCCTTCAGCGCGCGTCGCGCCTGGTATTCGTCGGGCACGGTAAGAACGTTCAGGTCTTGCAGCGACCATTCCGCCGCGTCCCCGACGATGACCGTCCTGACGCGCTGGAGGTCGCCGAGCGCGTGTGCCAGAGCCGCGCGGATTGCGCTTTCGTCCATCCCGTGTGACGCGATTGCAACCAGCGCCTCGGGCGCGTCCGAGGGGCTTATCGGCTCCGTATCGGTCTTGACGGGAGAAGTCCGCCAGCCATCGTTTCCGAGGAGGTCTGTGAGAACGCGCGCGCGGATTTCCAGCAGGGGCCTCCTCGCGGAATCGTCGGCGATGACCCACACCGACGCATGAGGCGGCCTGCCCGCATGGAACGGCAGGTTCGGGTGAAGCCGGGCAAGGATGCGTTCGAGCGTCTCGATTATGCGTCCGTCAGCGGCGGTTCGCCGTTCCGATATCCCCTGTGAGAGCGTCGCGAGGGATGGAAGTACGACGAGTTCATAAACCTCTGTTACGCTCAGCCCGTCCGTCAGGGCGCGGTTTGCAGCGCTCCAGGCGGCCTTCTCGTCGCCTCTGTCGACGGCGCTGGTAAACTGCTCGGCGATGCTTTCAACCGGAATTCGCTTCACTTTTGCACTCCATTGCACATTTGACGTACGCTTCCATTCGATTCTCGCCTCGATGGGCAATGTGTTATCGGAAATTGTCGGGTGAAAGTTTACACCTTTGCAAATGCGAACTGTTTGCTAGAATACGGCGACTTTTACCCTGAACCGTTCCAGGCATGTTGGCGCACAAACAGAAATGTCACCCGAGGAACAATTAATTCAGACCCCCGACTCGGGCCCGCTGGTCCTCAACGAGGAGAACCTGGGCCGCAACGTCTTCCGCCTGGCGCTGCCCGCGGTGCTGGAGAGCCTTTCGTTCTCCGTGGTGATGTTGGTGGACCTCGTCATGATCGGCTGGCTGGAAAGCATACCGGCCATGAGCGCGGTCGGTGCGGCAGGCGCGCTGGCGTTCTTCGTCACGATTCTCTTTTTGCCGATAGGCGTGGGCGTAAACGCGCTGGTCGCGCGGAGCGTCGGGGCGCGCAACATGGAAGAAGCCCGCAGCGTAACCGGCCAGGGCATTCTGCTCGCCATGATTACGGGCGCGATTTCCTCGTTCGTGCTGGTCGTGTTCGCGCCGCAAATCCTGCAGTTGATGAACGTGGTGGGGGGGACGCGGGAACTTGCGATACCGTATCAACGGTTGCTCTTCGGAGCGTTCTTCTTCAGGCTCGTGTTCATGGTCGGCGCGTCGGCCATCAAGGGCGCGGGCAACACGCACACGCCGATGATAATTTCCGGCGTCATGAACGCCGCCAACGTGGCGCTCAACTGGTTCCTTATTTTCGGCGTGGGGCCGTTTCCGCGGCTGGAGGTGCTGGGCGCGGGAATCGGCAGTGCGGCCGCTTTTGCCCTCGGCGCCGTCCTGATGACCTGCGTGCTCTTCACGCGCCACTCCGTTATCAGGATGCGCCTCCGCCATGTGGGAAGGCGCTCATGGCGCATCATTCGCATGATACTGGTGGTCTCTCTGCCCAACATCGGCGAGCAGATGTTTTTCCAGTTTGGACTCCTGCTTTGCTTCAGAATCGTTACGCAACTCGGCGACGCGGCGATTGCCGCGCACACCATCAGCATTCGAATAGCGAGTTTTTCATTCCTGCCGGGGATGGGCTTTGCCGTTGCAGCCGCTACCCTTGCGGGCCAGAGTCTGGGCGCGGGCGACGCGCGCCTGGCCGCGAAGAGCATCAGACGCACCGCTTTCCTTGCATCCATGCTGATGAGTCTGGTGGCGGTACTGCTGGCCGTTTTTCCCGAGTTCCTGGCGGGCATATTCAAACCCGCGCCGCCGGTGAGAAGCCTTATCGTTCCGTGCCTCATCGTGGGGGCGCTGTCCCAGATACCCCTGGGAATCTCCATGAGTTACTCGGGCGGGCTGCGCGGCGCAGGGGACACGGTGGGCGCGATGATGATAGCCTTCGTCGGTATAATACTCGTTCGGGTGCCCCTGGCGCTGCTGCTGGCGTTAATACTGCGCTGGGGACTGGTGGGCGTGTGGGCGGCCAGCGGCGTGGACTGGACAACGAGGGCGGTTTTCGGCTACATTCTGGTAAAACGCGGCGCATGGCGGTCGCGTATGGCCGGTATCCCCGGGCTCGAGCCAGTTCCCCTCGGCGAGGGGGTCAGACGCTGAGGAGGAGGACCGTCCGCCTCAGGCGGATCGGCCCGACGGGAAGGGTCTGCCCCCCGGTCGCAGGATAAAGACCCTTCTTGGGAGGGTGTGGTGAGGTTCAGGCAGACACACAGGTGGGACCTTTCGTACGGAGCGGCGGTCGCGCTGCAGCGGCGGCTGGCGCAGCGCGTGTCGCTGAAGAGCGCGGTGGGGCGCTTGCGCCTGGTGGCGGGCGTCGACGTCTCCTACT
>JAUXGI010000035.1 GCA_030622295.1 Planctomycetota bacterium | reverse complement strand
CTATGCGTGGCGCAGGGCGACGCGCAGGTTCCACAAGCCGGCCCTGGCGGAGGCAACCACATGAGCATAGGAAGTGCACTATACGAAGTAGTTGATGCGTGCCGCGAGGTCGCCGACGGCCGCAGGGCGGTCAGAAGGCGCGCCGCTTTGCCGACACAGATGATTTTCATCGCCACCAAACGATGCAACTCCCGCTGCAAGATGTGCAACGTCTGGAAGGAGGGCGGAAGGGACGACCCGTCGCTTGAAGAGATTATTCGCGGGTTTCGGTCTCCCCTACTCAGCAGGGTACGCTACGGCCAGTTGTCCGGCGGCGAGCCGATTCTCCGCGAGGACGTGGCGGACATAGTCGGCGCGGTGCTGGAAGGCTGTCCGAAGTTCGCAAAACTCGGCATCGCCAGCAACGGCCTGGAGCCGCGAATGTACGCTGAAAAGATGCGCGAGATTTGCGAGAGGTTCTACGACAGGCTGCGCGGAATATATCTGCTCGTTTCGATAGACGGCATCGGTGCGGTACACGACGAGATACGCGGCGTGCCCGGCGCGTACGAGCGCGCCCTGGAAACAATCGGCGAGATAGAGAGGCTGCGAAATAAGTTCCCGCGTCTTTACCTGCGCGTCAACACGGTAATGCAGGCGGCGAACGCGGACCAGTTGATGGAAATATGGGAGCATTTTCAGCGGAAGGGCATCTACGTATCCTTCTCGCATGTTACCGAGGACGAGATATTTCTGAAGAATCGCGGCACGGTCATGCCGTCCGGCAACGGCGCGGAGAAAAAGATACGCGACTTTATAGGCGAAATCTCGCGCATAGACTTCAGGCGCATGCCCTACTACCGCGTCATACGCGAGAGGCTGGAGGGCAGAGCGCGGCCCGACGTCTGCAGGTTCGGATACACGGCGATATACATCGACCACAGGCTGAACGTCCTGCCATGCTGGCAGGGGGCCGCCCGGCCGATAGGGAGCCTGCTCGACGAAGACACAGAAGAAAAGTGGTTCAGCAGGGAGGCCCGCGAGAAGGTGCTGGCGACACGCCGGGAGCACTGCGGGCACTGCCTTGTGGAGTTTCACAAGAACATGTTCGAAAACGTGAAGGCGTATTGCAGGCACCCGTTGCGCTTCGCGGGGCTTACGCTGTCGCACCTGCTCAGCAGGGGCTGAGGTAATGATTGCGCAGAAGATACTGAAAAACACATACCTTGTGCGATTCCTCAAGGAAAACCGGTTTCTATACGAGGCTGCGCAGGGGCTGCGTTCGTGGGTCACGTGCAGGGCGCGGAAGATATTCTCCGTGACGCTGATGCTGACGAACCGCTGCAATTCGCGCTGCAAAATATGCAACATCTGGCAAAAGCAGCCTAAAGGGGACATGCCCGCAGGAGTGATAGCGGACCTGCTGAAGGCGCGGTGCCTGTCGCGGATGGCGGCGTTTGTGCTGGCCGGCGGCGAGCCGCTGCTGCGTCCGCAGATTGACGAGATACTTACCCTCTTTAAGGGGCGCAAGCACCGCATCGCGAGCAACGGGCTGATGCCCGAACGGCTGGAGGAGATAGTGGAGCGTTACGGCGTGCGCGAGGTGGACATTTCCCTGGACGGCATGAACGAGACCTACGAGGAATCGCGCGGAGTTGACGGGTTCGCAAGGGTGGAGGAAAGCATACGCCGTCTGAAGGGGAAGGCGCTCGTGACGGTAGTCTATACCTTCTCGCCGTTCAACAGGGGGGCCGACTTTAAGGCGGTGCGCGATTTCTGCGCGGAGCAGGGCGTGCGCTTCGCGCCCAACATTTACAGTTGCGTTGAGTACGGCGAGGCAAGCGTCGGACCTGAGCGAATAGAAGCGCTGGAGCACGGCAACGGCAGCGGCATAAACAACCCGTACCTGTTACTCTATAACGATTGGCTGGAAGGACGCGTAGGCCTGCCTTGCCTGTCGCTGCGAAATAAAACCGTGGTCTACCCGAACGGCGACGTGTCGCTGTGCCAGGTAAAATTCCGGAGAATAGGCAACCTGACCGAACAGACGATGGACGAAATCTGGAGTGACCCGGCGACGAAACGCTTGCAGGAAGAGTTCTCGAAGTGTAACGAGTGCTGGGTATCGTGCCACCGCGAAAGCGACGTGCACATGCTGCGAATGCTCAGGCGATTCATGCCGAAGAAGCGATTCGACAAGAAGTATCCTTCACGCGGGCTGGACCTTGTTAAATAGTTCCTGTTGCGGAACGTGGTTTTTCGCGCTCGGGGCCGCGAGGGGGTCAGACGCTGAGGAGGAGCGAAGCGACGGGAAGGGTCTGACCCCCGGTCGCAGCCTAATGGGATAGGCTCTAAACAGCGGAGCGTCGATGCAGTCAGAAAATAAAACGTTTCATGGGCGCAGGGCCTTCAGGATTGCTGCCGGGATAATCCTGACCGTGATTGTGGCGGGCTTTGTCGTTTACCGCTTCGCGGGCGACTGGTCGCGCATTGCGGAGGAGGAACTCCGCTTTGAATACTGGTGGCTGGCCGCCGCGCTGGGCATGGTGTTTGTGAACAACCTGGTTCATGCAGGCGGGTGGTACATGGTCCTGAGGTGCATGGGAAGGCGGGTCCCGGCAAGGCGCGCCCTTCCCGTTTTCTTCATCTCACAACTCTCGCGGAACGTGCCCGGGAGCGTCTGGAACTATGCCGGCATGGCCTACCTGGGAAAGCGAATCGGCATTGATAGAAAGGACACGCTGAGCGCCGCGATGATTGTCCTTTTGTGCGGGCTGGTGTCCAGCGTGATTATCTTTGCCGTATCCCCGGTATTTTCAATCGGCGACGGGGTTGCCGCGCTGGCGCTTTTGACGGTGCCCGTGGGGCTTATACTCCTGCACCCTCGGATTTTCTTTTCCATTTTGAACGCCGGGTTGAAACTGATTAAGAAACAACCCGTTCGCGTCAGCCTCCGCTATCATCATCTTTTGTGTGTGCTGCTGGCGGAAGGTGCGACGTGGCTGGTTTCCGGCTGGATTTTCAGGTGCGTGCTGCTGAGTTTTTTCGGCACGGCACCGGACGTGTTTACTCTCGCCGGTATTTTTGCGATTTCGTGGTGCGTGGGTTTCATGGTTCTGCCCGTGCCGGGCGGGCTGGGTGTAAGGGAGGCGATGCTGGCCCTGCTGCTCGGTCAGTACGGCATAGAGCCGGCCGTCGCCGTGGCGGCGAGCCTTGTTACTCGATTATTGCAACTCATTGTCGAGTCGGCCCTGGCGGCGGCGGGGGGCGTGTTGTGGCGACGCCATCGTTTATCCGGCTTGCAGGCCGGTCAGATGAGCAACGGCCCACCTGAACAGGGGAAAGGCGTTTCGCTCATCGAAGAGGTTCCCCCCTGCGAAATCCGCAAGGTCCCGACCGTTGAAAAGGATACCTCCAACGTGGTTAATCGTTCCGTATGAAACAGCCTGCCGCAAAGACAATCTCGCCGAAGTTCTGGCTGCCCGCGCTTGCAGTGGCGGCGGTTGCGGCAACGTTTTTGTTTGCATATTTCTCCTTCGATTCCGCCGCAGGGCTGTGGCAGTTTGCCGGTGCGTTGCTGTTGTGCTTTCTTGCGCCGGGGTATCTGCTGCTCCGGCTGACCGGAACGGCGGGGAGAATCCCCGCACCTGCCAGAATCATCCTTTCGCTTGTCTTGGGGCTTGTCGTCACCGCTTCACTGTTCTACCTGCTTTCTCTTGTTCATCTCCTATGGGCATTTATACCCTTACTGGCCGTGTCGGGCTGCGTCGTGCTGGTTTTGGCCCTGCGGGAAGGCGGGCTGCACCTGCCGCGATTGCGCGTTACGAAGGGCCGCATCATCTTTGCATGTTTAGCCCTGGTGATTGTGATTTGCGCGATACCGGCGTCCTTCACCAGCGGCAGGCAGTATGAAGACGGCATGCGGTTTTACGGCTACCACTCGATGGACTCGATGTGGCACCTCGCGCGAATTGCCGAGATGGAACACACCGTGCCCCCGCGCGACCCGATGGACGCCGGAAGCCTTCTCGCATATCACGTGCTCTATCATTCGACGGTAAACGCGCTGCATCACGTCTCCGGCGTGAACTTCCTCGACATCCACTTCCGGTTAATGCCGGTTTTCATGCTGCTGCTTTTCGCGTCGCTCCTTTATATCACCGTGAAAAGGATATCCGGCAAAAGGGCGGTCGCCCTGTGGGCACTGGCTTTGTTTTTCTTCGCGGGCGACCTGGGCTTCGTTTTCCTGGCCAGGAAGGCCGCTGTCGATTACCACCGTCTGGGCGGTTTGTCGGCCGCCCTGGAAAGGGTGGTAACCATTCGCGATCGCGGCGACATGTATTACGAGTTACAGGCGTTCGACGGGAATACGTTCAGCAACGTCTTCTGGAGCGAGACCACGCTGATTTCACTCGTGCTTCTTTTTGCGGGGCTTTATCTTTTGAGCGAGTGCGCATCCTGGAAGCGTAAAGGCTTCCGTTGGATGTTTTCAGGACCGGCAATTTTGGCGGCGCTGTGTATCGGCGCGATGATGCAGGCGAAGGTACAGGTGGGCGCTCTGGCGCTGGGCGGGCTGTTCGTTACGGCGCTCTATTCGCTTGTTGTGAAGAAGAATCCCGCCTTCCTGAAGTTGTTCGTTATCTCCCTTGTAATCGCCATTGTGTTTACAATTCCCTGGCTGGTTGCCTTTGCGCACGAAGACCCATTGAAGTGGACGGAGGGCGCCACCGCCGCGCGTCCCCTGGTTACCGTTACGAATGAAACCGTTATGAATCAGATATGCACGATTGCAATACTTCCCGGCATTGATGCCTTCAGGGGCGTGGGGCATGCGGCGCTGCTTTTGCAGGTTGCGGCCTGGTTCCTGTTCGTCGTATTCAGTTTCGGCGGGAGGATTATCGGCGTGCCGTTCATGCTGGGGGCTTTCGGGAAAAAACGCGGCAACACGCTGGAGGTGTTTCTGGCGGTCATGGTGGTGGCGGGGCTGCTGATTGCGCACTTCACGAAGATCTTCGGCGAGACGCTGTTTTCGTCGCATTTCATCTGCGGCATGATACTCGTCAACTACTTTGGTGCGAAGGGGATGGCCTGGCTGGGCGAGAAAAGGGCAACGTTACTGCAAGCGCTGCTCGTAATCATGATGATTCCGATGCCCCTTTTCAAGTTCGTTTCGGAAATACCGCGCCATAACCTTTATGCAGTAGTGAACAGGAGCGAGCAGGAACTTTACGCCCGTCTCCGTGCCGAAACCACGCCGGATGCGGTCGTGCTGAGGCGCTTCGAATCCGACTTCGTGTTGCGGGATGAAACCGGCGGGCGCACGTCGATTACGCTGGGCGATTCGTTCCTGATGGCCTTCGCAAGGCGACGCGTTGCCGGCATACAGGAGAAGGGCTACCGGCCGGATTCAAAAGAAGACCTTGAAGCACAACTGAAGAAAAGCCCCAAGTGGCGCGATATTTATGCCTTCTTCCGCACGGAAGACAGAGATGAGGCGCGTGAGATATTGCAGCGATATGGCGTGACGCACGTACTCTTATATGGCGGCGAGGAGTTGCACTTCGACGGTTCGGAAATGTTCGAGGAGATATTTCGCAACGACGCGGGGCGCATACTCCGGGTGAAAGACCTGGACGCGGAGGCGGGCAAAACGGACACAACATGTTGCGGAACTGCTCTCGGGGGACAAGAATTTGAGAGACGCGGCTAAACTTTTCGGCTTCCCGTGTCGAAAAGGTATTTATGTACCTTGTGATATAGAGAGGGACTATAACTCAAGGCCGTTTCATCCATATGGAAAGAAAACTCATGGCAAACGTATTCATCATAGAGGACAACAGGACAATAGGTAAGATATGGAAATTTCAACTGGAAAGGGCCGGTCATCAGGTTACTATCGCCACGACGGGCCTGGAGGCTCTTGAGGTGATTGGGAGCGTGAATCCGGACATAATCCTGACCGACATCATGCTGCCGGGCATGAGCGGCTTTGAGGTACTGGAGAAATTGAGGGAAAGAGAAGCGACGAAAGACATCCCGGTAATCATCCTGTCGGCGACGAGTACCCACCAGAACAAAGAGCGGGCATTTTCGCTGGGGGTGTACAAGTACATCGTAAAATCCGAGTGTACGCCGCGGCATCTGTTGGAAAACGTGGAAGCCGCCCTCGGCGCTCATTCGAAAACCGGTCATTAGCGTCCTGCAAATCCGAATATCACGCCTTTTGATTCGACGAATCTCACGACGAGGTACGCTACTACACCGTCAAAATTAAAGATGGGGGTTCACGGTACGCTCGGGGAGTCAGACCCTTCCCGCCCCGATCCGCCTGAGGCGGACGGGGCTCCTCAGCGTCTGACCCCCTCGCTAAAGACCTCGCCTGGTTCAACCGCAAGAATTAAAATTGAAGGTCAATTACTCCTTTAACCGTATCTTCCGGTTTGCAGATGAGCAGAAAAAACACTTCTTTGCTTGCCACCCTTCAGGCGGCCGGCATGCTTGACGGGGAACAGCGGGCGCGCGTTGACGAAGCGCTGGCAAACAGCCGCAGGTCAATATGCGCGGTGCTCGCCGAAATGAACATCATCTCCCCCGAGGAAAGCAAAGAGGTGCTGGAACTGCTCTACAACGCGCCGTTCGTCAAACTGTCATCCTACATAGCCAACCCGGATGCCATCGGGTTGGTGCCGGAGTACCTGGCCAGAAAACACAATCTTATCCCCGTTGACGTGGAAGGCCGCACGCTCACCGTAGCCATGTCCGACCCCACCGACATTGTCGCGCTGGATGACCTGAAGGCGGTTACCAACTGCGAGATAGCGCCGCTTGTCGCGGAAGAAGCCGACATAGTCCAGGCGGTTTCCCAGTATTACGGCGGGAAGTCTGCTCAGGCGGACGAAGCCGTGAAACTCGGGGACGAATCAGGTCCTGAAGGAGTGAGCGAGGGTAACGGCGGCGAGGACCTGCAACTGGACGACCTCAAGAGCCTCGGCGAGCAGGCGCCCGTAATAGAGATGGTCAACCAGATAATCCTCCGGGCCGCAAAGGCCGGCGCCAGCGACATACACATTGAGCCGACGAAAAAAGGACTCACCGTACGATTCCGTATCGACGGCGTGCTCCGGGATAGCGTGACAATCCCCCGCAGCGCCCGCGCGGCCATCGTATCGCGCGTGAAAATCATGTCGCAAATGGACATCTCCGAGAAGCGCCTTCCCCAGGACGGCAGGTTCCAGGCCAGGGTGGAGGACGGGCAAATTGACTTTCGCGTCTCCACGCTGCCGGGTGTGATGGGTGAAAAGGTGGTCATACGCCTCCTGGACATGTCCAAGGGCGTGCAAGAACTATCCAAACTGGGCATGGAAGAGGATGACTACACCCGCCTGCTGGGGCTTATTCAGAAGACCACCGGCATCCTCATAGTCACCGGCCCCACCGGCAGCGGAAAGACCTCCACCCTCTACTCCGTCCTTGATATGATAAAATCTTCCGAGAAAAACATCATAACAATCGAGGACCCGGTGGAGTATCGACTTGACCGCATCTATCAGGTTCAGGTACATCCCAAGATCGGCCTGGATTTCGCCGGGGTACTGAGATCCGTGCTGAGGCAGGACCCGGACATCATCATGGTGGGCGAGATTCGCGATATGGAGACGGCACAACTGGCGGTACGCGCGGCGCTCACCGGGCACATGGTCTTGTCCACAATGCACACCAACAGCGCGGCACAGTCGATAACAAGGAGCACGGACCTGGGACTCAACCGGTACCTTATCTCGGCGACATACAACGGCCTGATTGCGCAGCGTCTCATGCGCCGCCTGTGCGACCGGTGCAAGCGCCCGGCCAGGCCGAAGGATGAAGCGCTGGAACTGCTGGGACCCGCGGGAAAGATTCTGAAAGGCGTGGAGATTTTTGAGGCGGCGGGCTGCCCCGCCTGCAACGAGACGGGCTACCACGGCAGAACCGGCGTGTTCGAGGTAATATCCCTGGGCTCCGCCGAAATGAAGGAACTGATACTCTCCGGCGGTTCCGCCGGTGAGATTTCCGCACTTGCCAGGAAAGAGACCGGCGCGTCTTCACTTCTCGAGAACGCGGTCAAGAAGGT
>JAUXGI010000385.1 GCA_030622295.1 Planctomycetota bacterium | reverse complement strand
CTTCGCAGGCGGTATCCGAGGATACCAGGTGCGAAAGGAAAAAGACCGGGCAGGGCCCGGCGTCTGACCCCCTCGCTAAAGCCCTCACACGGTATTCAACCCATAGTGTTAAGGTTGACGGTGTGCTAACGCCGGTTCCGCACTTTTCTTGATTTCGTCGGACGCTGCCCTACTTTTCCGAAATCGAGGCCACCAGAAGCCCCCGAGCCACACTGGTCAGCGGGTCGGCGGCCCGGCGAATGTCCCTTACATCGAGCGGGAAGTCGCTTCCGTCAAATTCCTCGCGGAAGACCTCCGTGAAACCCTTTATCATCGTGGTGCCGCCGCTGCACGCTATAACTACGGGCTCGGGGAAGGTCGGCAGCGAACGGGATTGGCTGAACTCGTGCTTCAGTACGTCCAGCGTGTAGGTGATAAGGTTCCTGTAGTATATCGCGATTGCCTCTTCCACCCGGTTGCGCGGACTGGTCAGGTCCACTCCGCGTTCCTTGATGAACGTGGCGCGGCTGACGGGTATGCCGGTCACGCGGGCGACGTTCTCGTCAATCCAGTCGCCGCCGCGCGAGATGCTGAAGGATATCGCCGGCACGGTCTTGTAGCACACACATACGTTGAAAAGCCCCCCGCCGCAGGAGATGCCGATGCCCGTGAAGTCCTCGTCGGCCAGTTCGCTGAAGACAACCGCGTGGCCTTCAATCATCGCGCGCGGCGCATAACCCAGGTGGCGCAGTATCCCCTCAAAGATGCCCTTGTGATAGACCACATTCATCTCCATGTCTATCGGCTCGGCGGGAATGGAGAAGTAGCATACCTCGCCGCTCTCGCGCGGCCGGCCCACGACGCTTTCAACCAGTATCTTTATCATGGGCAGGGCGTTGATTTCGTCGGGGCTGATGAAGCCGTTCTTCATCGGCCGGCGCATGTTGCGGTTGAAGATGTTGGCGAACTCGAACGCCGGGTCGCCCAATACGCACAGCGTACCGTCGCTTACAACGTAGTGGACGTCCAGTTTGGTCAGCATGTTCTTGGTAAAGGGATTGCTGACTATATCCATGAAGGCGTTGCGCTGTGCCCGAACTATGGTTTCGCCGTCGAGGGCCCTCGCCGCGCACACGAGGTTGGCCGTGCCGATGTCCACCCCCCTGCCCAGCGCCAGGTTCATCGGGACGAACCCGGGGGCCTCGCCCTCAACACGGGTCGCCCCTGCTTCCTTCGTTTTTTCCATCATCACATCTCCATGCGAATCAGACCTGGGACCTCAAGTGTCGCAGCAGGTTGTCAAGTTGTCGAATTGTCAATCTGTTTGCCCGCCGGCGCGTCGTGGTCCGGCACTTCCATCTCCAACTCCTCGCTGCTCTCGTGAAACGTCTTCATTTTTTCCAGCGAATCACCAATGTCCTCCGCCGTGTGCTGGCGGACTTTCATCGCGCCGAGGTTCGTCTCGGGCTCGTGCCGGAAGAGGTTATCCAGGATTACATCGCGCGGCTTTACGCGGTCGCGCCGGGGTGATTCCGCCGGCTTGAGGCGTTCTATCCTCTCGGAAATCCTCTCCGACAGGCCCTCTTCCAAGTGCGAGACCATCTTCTGCATCTCGTCCGTCTTTGCCTTGCTGCCTTCGTTCAGGCTGCTTATCTCCCCTCTCAGGGAGGCGATTTCCTCGCGGTATTGTGCGATAACCGACTGCGTCTGGTCGAGCGCCTTCTTCCAGGCGCTTTCTGCGGCGGGACGGGGCGGCTGCTCGCGCAGGGCGCGTATGTCCTCGGTCAGTTTCCCTATATGCTCGCGGTACTGCATCATTTCCTCTTTGAGCGATTCCTTCTGAGAGCCGACGAGCGAGCGGTTCTCCTCCTCCAATTCGCGCACGCGGCCTTTAATGGCCGTTACCTGGTCCTGGTAGCGCTCCAGGGCCGGGTTTTGCGATTCAAGGCCG
>JAUXGI010000142.1 GCA_030622295.1 Planctomycetota bacterium | reverse complement strand
GGGGACTGTCACCTCGCGCCTGGACGGGCAACGTCTGACTCCCTGAGCCGTGGTATCCCGGATTACCATACCCGCAAATTTGGCACACGCCCCGTCCGACATCCAATGAGGGGTCTCAGGTCCGGGAAATAACAAAGGCGGAACTGCGATGAAAGCGGTTCCGCCTTTCTTGTTGACATAGAGCAGGCGTCTCGTGAAGTTGTGCCCGGTGCGCCGCGTTAGTTCCATAGAGTCTTCCTGCGGCCCTATCCCAATCTCGGAGCCATCGCACCACCCTTTCCCCGGTAACGACGGCCGTTTGTCCGGGCCGGCCTTGGTGCTGAAATCGGGTGCTGATTCCGCGGGCCTTGCGACATTATCGTCTCCACGAGAACGCCTGAACATTTACACCATGATTATATCACATTCCGCCTGGTTTATCTATTCGTAATCTTGAATATTTTGAAGTTCTCGCGCCATCCGCCCTGGAGGGTGATTGTGTGGGAGACCAGGAGTTCCGGCGAGCCGTCCGCATTCACGTCCTTGAGGTTGGCGTTTACGTGCGGCAATTCGCCGGAGCCGGAAAGGAGCGCCATGCTTGTCGCCTGTTTCCACCCGCCGCCTTCGTTTTGATAAATTGCCAGGAAGGTCTGCCACCGCGAGTCCGCCTGGTGCACCGCGTATACGACCAGTCGTTCCTTGCCGCGAGCGGGCAGGATGTCGCACTCGCCCGCGAATCTTATGCTGGTGTTCTCGGCCAGGTCCGTGCCGACGGTCAATCGTCGCTCCTCCGGGCCGATGTGCGTTATATTGTTCGGATGGTATTTCCTTTCGTACTTTTCCTCTTCCTGGGAAATTTTGCCCAGGCGCGTCTCCGTCTTGACGTATTTGCCGTCTCTCAGGGAGTACACGGTGATTTCGCAGTTCTGTCCATCGTGGGGGGGGATTTCCGCGGCCACAACAACGGCCTTCGAGCCGCCCGGCCTTGATTGCAGCCTGGTGAAGCCGGTCTTTGCGGTGAATTCGCCGATGAGGTGGAGCGCAATTTCCGTGCTGCGCGGGTGCGGCTGGGGGGCCATGTGCGTCTCGCCCCCGCCCGTGGACACTGCCGGCGGGGCGGCCCCCGCACCTGAGAAGTCAATGACCGACCCGGGCGCACTCTTGGCAAAGACGGCGGGCGTTGAGCAGACGGACGGTTCCGACGTCAGCCGGATTGGCTGGCCTCCCGCTGCGCGGACAAGGCATAGTTCAGTATTCCACACGTTCATGTCTCCCCTGTCCAGGTCGTGGAAGGGGATGCGGGTCCTGGGAGAAGTATAGATGAGAAATGTGCCGTCGGCGGACCACACCGGGTCGGTGCCTTCGGCCACGGCTCTTACGGCGCGCGTCGGGATGTCGGCCACGAGTATCCTGGGCGGGGTGTCTCCCTCCATGCCCCTGAGAGGGGGTTGCGTGATTATAAACGAGTTCGAGTCGGGGGACCATGGGCCGAGCGCGACGCGCCTGCCGGCGAGTTCCGCCAGCGGTATCTCGCAGATGTTCACGCCGTCGGGCGCCGTGCAGGAAACTTTCATGCCGCCGTTTATGAGACGGGCGATCTTCCGACCGTCGGCGGAAACCGCCACCCCTCCGTACCACGGGTCGATGGCCGGTATCAGTTTGCCTCCCAGTTTTATCTTCAGAATCGCCCCCCGCGGCAGGTCGGCGTACTTGCGGCAGTTCCCCGTCGCCGGGTCAATTACCCAGACCAGAATCGCATTGTCGCCGGGGGACTGAGTGGCGAAGTAGATTTCTTTTTCCTCGGGCCACAGGAATACCTCCGGGAACGCGTCCTTGAGAGGGTTCTTTGTTATGCGTCGTGGTTGTCTTTCACGCGTGCTGCATACGTAGATGTCCACGCCTTGATTGGTCTCCGAGAGATAGGCGATGCGGCTCCTGTCCGGCGACCAGATGGGGCGGGTGTTCTGCGCGCTGTCTCCGGTCAGCTGCCTGGGCGTCGGGTCGTCGCCGTCGATTATGAAGATGTCGTAGTGGCTGGCCCCTTGTTTCTTGTAGACGCGCGCGGAGTAGGCAAGGCGCGAAACAAGGCTGCTGCCGGGCGTTTCGGGCAGTCCGGCGCCCGGCGCCCTCTGTCCGGGCGCACCGCCGACGGTGACGGACGAAGTGTCCGCCGGGGGCCGCTCTTCCTTTTTTGCCCCGCATCCGGCGGTGAGTACCAGTGAGACAACTGAGATGAAAACGACGGTGGTCGTGAAGAAGTGACGCATGTCTTCCCCTCCAAATGCATGCGTTAGACGGAGCAGCGGCGAGTGCCACTGCATACAGGAACGTGCCGCACTTTACATTTTATAACATATAAACGCGCAGTCAAGCCCAAACCGCGACGATTTCAAATAAATCTGCATTTTTTTCCACGGGGCGGGAGCATTCCGGACACTGGATTCTGGATGTCGGACGGAGATGACCACGGATTGCACGGATTTTATCCGCCATCCGATGAAATCCTCGCACGGAGATGTTGAGTCACGGAAATGAATCCGCCGTCCGCGGACAAGTATGTGCAATCCGCCTGAGGCGTGGTGAGAAATGCGGGCTAAGCGTTTCACACGGACACCATGTCGCACAGACGCAATGTAGGGGACGGTCTTTCCCTCGACCCCGAAGGGGTCTCGGGACGAGAACCCCTGAGGGGTAGACCGCCCCCCGGAACGGCCTCCCTCGCAGGCTCGGGATAAATTCAGGCCGTTCCCTACATCTCATGGTGAGGAATGCGGACTAAAACGCAAAAGGAAAAAGAGAGAGCTGTGCCCCCTGACGGGAATCCGCCTCAGGCGTATTGACTGTTGCCCGTTGTGCTGACCCCCTCGCCTGTTGCGATTACCTGGGCAGCAGTTTGGCGCCTTCTTTCAGCACGGCGCGGCGGAAGCGCTCGACCAGTTCGTCGTAGCCTTTCGGTACGATGGTCTCCTTTGTCATTCTGACCCTCTCGAATTCGGCCTCCGGCAGCAGACCCCATTCATCGGCTTTGCTGCCCTCGGATTCCTTGTCAAGTTCGCCGAACTCATTGCCCTTGGGGTTGCCGGTGGCGGGGCTGCCTGCCATGGCGGCCGGTTCCTCTCCACCGGTCTTGCCGCTGGGTTTGCTGGCGCCCGGTTTCGACTGGCCCTTTTTGCCGCCTTTCTTGCAGCTCTCGCATTCCTGCTTCTGGTCGTCGTCGTCATCGCCGATTTCCTCGGCATCCTGGTCGAGGACCAACTGGATGAGGTCATCCAGGTTCTGGATGATTTTCTTCTCTTTGTTTTGCACTTCATCGCCCACGTTGCCCACCGGCAGGTCGTTTTCCGCCAGTTCTTTCATGAGCCCGTGGGACTCTTCGAGCAGGGCCATGCCGTCTGGCTGGCTGCCTTCTTTAGGGGGTTGCCCGGGTTGGGGTGGTGCGAAGGCAGAGGTTGTCAGCGCCAGCATCATGCACGTGCTCAACGTCAGTGTTATTAGTGTTTTCATGGCCTGTCCTCCAGGGTAACTGTTTGTCGGTGCTGTTATTTCTGCTGGGCTTCTTTGATTTTCTTGATTAGCGTATTGACGAGGTTCTGGATTCTTCCTTCCTTGCTCGCCAGCCGCCGTCCGAGGTTCTTCTTGTATTCATTGGCGGCCTGCAACTTGCCGGCACGCTCGACGGCGGAGAGGTTCGGATTATTCCTGATTTGCGCCACACGTTTACCATGGGCCTCGTCAAGTTGCTGGGTCTGGAAGTTGACCTCCAGTTGCATTATCCTGAGCAACTTTATCTCCGCCAGGCCCGGCAGCAACTGTTTCTTTTTCTTTTTCTTCTTTTTCGGCGGCCCCGGTTGTGACTTTTGCGACTTTTGCTTTTGTTTCATTTTTTGCTCCAGGGTCTCGAGGTCCCTGTGTACGGCCTTGACCAGTCTCTGGAGACTGCGCAGTATGCTGTCCTCGACCAGTTGCGTTTCTTCGGAGACATCGTACTTCGCAAGTTTGTCTATCACGACGTCCATGTCGGTCTTGGTCATCCTCAGGACTTCCGGGAAGATGAACTTGCCCTCGTCTTCCAGCAGTTTGGCCATCTCTTCGGCCATGTGGGCCAGGTCGCGCTCGTTGCTCCGCTCCTGGCCTATCACGTGCCTGTCGCTTCGGCCCATCACATAGCGCCTGCCGGGGTTCTCATCCACCCATTTCAGCCTGTCGGCGTCTACGCGCCTGGTTTCTTTGTTGATCTTTGCCTGGATCTTTATCATCTTGTGGAGGGTTTCCTCGACTTTCATGAGGGACTGCAGCATCTTGAGCATTTCCATCTGTTCCTGCAGTTTATCCAAGGCGTCTTCAATTTCCTTCTTGGCGGCTTCCTGGTCCTTCTTGGCGCCGCCGGCGCCGTCGGACTTGCCGCCGCCGGACTTGTCGCCGCCGGACTTGCCACCGCCGGACTTGCCGCCTTCGCCGGACTTGCCGCCCTCCGACTGACTGGCCTTGCTTAATTTCTTGGCGGCCTGCTTCGATTTCTGCTCTGCGCGGCCCAGGTTGCCGCTGGAGCCCTTGCT
>JAUXGI010000261.1 GCA_030622295.1 Planctomycetota bacterium | reverse complement strand
TTCACAATGCTTTATCGTGCACGCCTTCCCCGGGGTTGACATCACAGTGATTTACTGGCAGGGCGATGATGAAATGCCTTCGGAAGGACAGATTATTTTCGACAAATCGGTTACGGAATACCTCCCCATCGAGGACATCGTGGTCTGCTGCCAGGAAATGGTGGGGGAAGTGAAATCGCAGATGAAAATCCCAGAATGAAGCAAAAGGGGTCAGACCGCATTTCTCACCACGGGATGTAGGGAACGGTCTTTAGGCCGTGCCGGGGGACGGTCTAAAGACCGTCCCCTACATTGTGATTCCGCAACAGTGTGTCTATTTCTACGGCCCCGACCATCGGGGCAGAAAGTTTGGCCTGTCAACTACCTATATGCGCGCCGCAAAAACTCGGTGAGAAATGCGGGTTAGACTCCTTTTGCTTCATTTTTCAAAGTCGAATTCACTCAGAAACCCTTCTTCAACGGCCTGCGTGACTTCCTCTTCGTCCAGCGAGCGGCCGAGAATCTTTGCCATCGACGTGACTCGCCTGTGCGCGATGCCGCAGGGGACTATCATGTCGAAGTGACTCAGGTTGGTGTTTACGTTCAGCGCGAAGCCGTGAAATGCCACCCATTTTGAAATTCCCACCCCGAGCGCGGCGACTTTTTCTTCCCCCACCCATGCTCCCGGGTAGTCGTCGTCACACCGGCCTTCAATGCCATAGCGTGACAACACACTGATTAACAGGCTTTCGAGTTTGGAAAAATACTTCCGGATATTGAGCCTGCGCCGTGAAAGCGAAAGGATGGGATAGCCGATGATTTGTCCCGGACCGTGGTACGTGATGTCCCCGCCGCGCCTGGTGCGGCGGACTATGACACCGCGCTCATTCAGGATGTTTTCCGACGCAAGAATGTTATCACGCGAGCCGAAGCGGCCTATCGTAAAGACGTGGTCGTGTGAAAGCAGGAGCAGATATGCGAGGTCTTTGTCGGCCTGAACGCGCTCAACGAGTTCCATCTGCTTTTTGACCGCCTCGTCGTAGTCCATTCTCCCCAATCGCATTACATGGCACTTTGCGTTCATCGGCGTTATTTTTTCCTGCTGCGTGCCTTTGCGGCGAGTTTGCGCTCCAGGCCCTGCGCCGCCACCGATGCCGGCGTCCAGATGTCTGCACACGGCGGCGCGTAACAGAAATCCGCCATCGCAACGTCCGACACCGTCATCCCGCGCTGAATCGCCAGCGACATCGTGTTGACGGTCTCCGGCACGGTCTCTTCGCCCATGATTTGCGCGCCGATAAGTTCCTGCGTCTCAGGATGCGCCAGCAGTTTCATGCGAACCGGCTTGCCGCCGGGGTAGTAGTGAGGCCGCGTCGTGTGCGTGACCTTGACCGACTCCGGTTTCAGGCCGTTTTCCAGTGCAATGTCGGTCGTGAGCCCGACGCTGCCGACCTGCAAACCGAAAAACTTTATTATCGCCGCATTATAAAACTTCGGCACCTCGGCCTCTGCCCCGACCATGTTCATCCCGGCGACGACGCCCTGCCGGGTCGCCACCGTTCCGAGAAAACTTATGAATGGAAAGCCCATCAGCCCGAAGTGGTCCTCGGCGCAGTCGCCCGCGGCGTAAACGGCGGGCACCCCGGTCTGCATCTTTTCGTCAACGACCATTCCGCCAACACCGCCGATTTCGACCCCCGCTTCCCTGCCGAGGTCCACAACCGTTCCAACGCCGGTACACATGGCAATCATGTCCGCGGGGATTTCCTCCCCGCCGACCACGGCGGCCTTCACGTTTCCGTCGTTGTCGCCGACGAGCGCCTCGATGGTTTTGCCCTGGATGACCTTGCAGCCGTTCTTAATCATGTGTTCCTGCAGTTCCCTGCTCAGGTCGGCGTCAATCATCGTGCGGAGCATGCGCGAGCGCACAATTATGGTCGTGTCAAGTCCGCGCTTGACGAGCGCTTCGGCCACCTCGAGGGCGATAAAACTCGCGCCGTTCACGACGGCGGTTTTGGATTTCAGCGCCGCGGCAAGTATCTTTTCGGCGTGGGCTATGGTGCGCAGGGTGAAGACGTTCCCCAGGTCGCTTCCTTCCACCTCCGGCACTCTCGGGCGGGCGCCGAGCGTCAGCGCGATTGCATCATACGCCAGGACCTTTTCGCCCTCTGCGTCCTCGTACACGACCTTTCTTGCGTCAGGGTCAACGCGCCTTACGGCGGCGCCGTTTATGAGATTGACCTTTTGCCGGCGGTAGAATTCGTGAGAAAAGACCGTGATGGTCTCAAAAGAATCGATGACACCCTCGATGACGAATGGCAGTGCGCACTTCGAGTAGGTGGGATAGGGGGAGCGCTCCAGCACGGTTATCTCGGCGGCGCGGTCGTGCTTTCTGGCGGAGAACGCCGCGGATGCGCCCGCGGTACCGTTACCGATAATGACTATCTTCCTGGGCATGTTGTTCACCTTCGTCTGTTTGCATGCGCCGCCTTCTATTCCGGATTCCAGCGGAGGCAAGGTTCCTTAACGGCCTTGGCCTCGTCGAGACGCTTTACAGGCATGTTCTGCGGCGCGGATGTCACCACCTCTGGACTTTCTTCGGCCTCGCGCGCGACTTGAATCATCGCATCCGCAAAGGCGTCCAGCGTCTCCTTGCTCTCGTTCTCCGTAGGCTCTGTCATGATGGCCTCGGACACGATAAGCGGGAAATATATCGTCGGCGGATGGAAACCGAGGTCAAGCAATCGCTTCGCGATGTCGAGAGTCTTGACGCCGTGTTTTTTCTGCCGGTTGCCGGAGAATACGCACTCGTGCATGCAAATCCTGTCGTACGGCAGCCAGAAATATTTTTTCAGTCTTGCTGCGAGGTAGTTGGCGTTCAGTACCGCATGTTGCGACACCTTCGGCACGCCCTCTCTGCCGAGCATTCGCAGGTAGGCGTAGGCCTTGATTATGACGCCCGCGTTGCCGTAGAACGAGCGCACGCGCCCGATTGACTTCGGGATGTCGTAGTTCAGGCGAAGTTTCCCGCCTTCTTTGACGACAACCGGCGCAGGCAGGAAGTCCGCAAGGTCTTTCACCACGCCTATCGGCCCGCTGCCGGGTCCGCCGCCGCCGTGCGGAGTGGCGTATGTCTTGTGCAGATTGAAGTGAAGGGCGTCCGCGCCGAAGTCCGCAGGCCGGGTAATCCCCATGATGGCGTTAA
>JAUXGI010000170.1 GCA_030622295.1 Planctomycetota bacterium | reverse complement strand
GGAGACCTTGGGCAGGATTTCATTATCCTTCGTGTCGTCGCCGCTGCGCCAGATTATCAGCGGCACGTCCACCGCCTCCTTGACCTTCTTGACGGCTTCGACGGCGTGAGCGGCGTCGAGGTCGCCCTTGTCGGGGTGGATGCCCTCCAGAACGACGCACACCAAATCCGCGCCGTACTCCACGGCCTTTTTCGCCCACTCGCCCGGGTCGACGACGACATCTTTGTACGGTTCCAACAGGAGGTCATTCCAATCCTCCGGCGGCCTGTCCAGAATGTCGATGGCCAGGAGCGGCCGGTTGCCGATGTTCCCGTCGGAGCGCATGAACGGCAGGGCCTTCGCCCCGCCGATGGTCACGCTGCGCCCCCGCGTGCCGCCTTTGGCCTCCGTTGCGCCTATTGTGACTTCGTTTACCTGATAGTTGCTCGTTTCCGTTACGCCTGGTATTGCCATAACCCGCTCCTGTCAGTCGACCGGTCAATTTGTCTCGATGTATTTCGCCATCAACATCTTGACGCTCTCGTAGGCCTTATTCGTCGGCGAGAGTTCAAGAAGAGACTTGCCCGTGACGGCGAACTCCATTATTTCCTCGTCGTCGGCTACTGTGCCGGCGACTTTTAATCCATTTGATTGCAGTCGCTTGTTTACTTCCTCGTGCACGCCCGCCGCGGGCACCCTGTTCAGGAGGAGCGCCTTTGTCCTGACGGTAATGGGCAGCGATTCCGTAAGGCGGTGAATATTCAGCGCGGAGTTTGCGCCTACGATTGTCGGCTCCGTCACCACCAGCAGCACATCCACTTCGTTGTCGGTTCGGCGGCTGAGATGTTCCATGCCCGCTTCGTTGTCGATGACGGCGAAGGGGAACCCCCTGCTCAGCGTGCCGAGGTACTTTCGCAGCAGGTTGTTGACATAGCAGTAGCACCCGGGGCCTTCGGGACGGCCCATCGTGAGCATGTCGAACCTGCCGCACTCCCGGACGCACTCCTGTATTTCGTACTCGATGAGCCGCTCTTTCGACAGGCCGGTCTGTGCGAGTTTCAGTTTGTTTTCCAGGATATCCTCGCGGATGTCGCTGATTGTGCCCCCCGCTTCCACCCCCAGCGCGCAGTGGAGCGTGGCGTTGGGGTCGGCGTCTATGGCCAGCACGGCCTTGCCCAGTTCCTCCGTGATGTACCTTACTATCAACGCCGCCAGCGTCGTTTTGCCTGTTCCGCCTTTGCCCGAGATTGCTATTGTAAAGGCCATTTTTTTCAGGTGCAAGAGAGTTGCGGGGCTGTCAAGCCGTTCGATTTATTAATCATTGTTGCGTGCATAACGCTTCGCCGAAGGGAAGAGGTCCAAATCCGTATGCGGAAGAAACAGCGCCTTCTGGTAATAATCCATGTATTTGTAATTCGACATCAGGTCGAAGTAGGTCATCTTCTGGGCGATATCGTGTACCGTTTCAGCCGCCTTGCGCGATAACAGGCACAACTTGGCGCCCTCTATGGCGGTGTTGCCGACGAAATGTATTCGCTCCCTGGGGATGTCGGGCAACATGCCGAGCAGTATGGCGTTTTCGATGTTCAAGTAGTTGGCGAACCCTCCGGCGATATAGACGTGCCTGATGTCCTCGAACTTTACGTTCATCGACTCGACGAGGATCTCGGCGGCGGCGAAGATAGCGGCTTTCGAGCGCAGGAGGTCCTGAATGTCAATCTGGTTTATTACGATGTCGCGCTTCGTCCATGACTTTTCCGCCGGCACCAGCACGAATTTCATCGTGCCGTCTTCGTCGGCGCGCACCGGGCCGCCGTCAACGGAATGGAACGTGCCCGTGCGGTCGAGCAGGCCGGCCTTGAACAGTTCAGCCATCGTGTCGATAAGTCCCGACCCGCAGATACCGCGGGGCCTTGTGCCGCCTATCGTGGCGAATTGCACCTCGTACCGGTCGTTTATTTCCACATCTTCTATCGCGCCTTCGGTGGCGCGCATGCCGTGCTTGACGCCGCTGCCCTCAAACGACGGCCCCGCCGAGGCCGAGCAGCAGACCATCCACTCCCTGTTGCCGAGCACTATCTCGCCGTTCGTTCCGATGTCGATATGGAGCGACAACTCCTCGTTCTGATAGAGTCCCGTTGCCAGCACACCGGCGGTGATATCTGCGCCGACATATACGGAGACGCCCGGCAGGGCGTATATGACCGCGCGCGGGTGCAGGGCCAGGCCTATCTCCCGGGCGCGGACCGGCGGCGGAAAGTTGACGACCGGCACGAACGGCTCGCGCCGGATGTTGCCGGGGTCCAGATTGAGAAAGAAGTGGTGCATGGCAGTGTTGCCGACGGTTGTGACGGACAGCACGTCTCGGCATGGCAGGCCGTTGCGCGCGCACACCGTGTCCAGCAGTTCGTTGATGTCGCCGACTATCAGGCTTTGCATCTCGGCGAGGTTCGCGTGCTCCTGTGCGTACATTATGCGCTTTATATAATCCTCGCCGAATTTCGTTTGCGAGTTGTATTTCGATTCGATGTCGATTACGCGCTTCTCGTGTATGTCAATCAGATGTAAGACGATGGTAGTGGTGCCGATATCGACGGCCAGGCCCATGTTCTCTGTTTCGTGGTCGCCGCCTTCGACCCTGATTATTTTGCCCCTTTGGCCGAGCGTCGCGTACGTCGCGGTCAGTTTCCAGTTGTTTGTCCTGGCCGTACTGGTTACCCTGCGGATTACACGAAGGTCGGCCTCGGCGGTTTCCACTCCCAGGGCCTTGCAGGCGGCCATCGCGAAGCGGTGCGTGTCATCTATGTTGCTTTCCGTCGACGGCGGCTCGGGTTGGACGTATGCCTTCTTCACCAGCGGGTCGAAGGGAAACTTCCCGGCAAGGTCGTCGGCGAGTTCCGTCGGCGTTTTTTTTCCTTCGAGGATTTTCCCTTTGCCGAGTACGCTCTCCGGCGGGATTTCCACGACGACGTCGCCGTCGACGAAGGTATCACAGGCGAGAACAAAGCCCGCCCGCAAGTCTTCCGCGGCGAGGATGCCGGCGTTGCCCTTGACCACCCTGCCGCCACTCACGACGACTTTGCATTTGCCGCACTGTTTCTGACCGCCGCAGACGCTGTTGATTGTTGCGCCCGCCTTGATTGAAGCGTCGTAGATGCTGGTGCCGCGCTCAACGAACGCGCTGACGTCCTTCGGCAGAAACGTAACGCGGCAAAGACCCGCGTGTGGTTTTTCTTTATCACTTCTCAAGTCTCTTTGCCTTTCGACAACGGGATGGTCAGGATTTCCACATTTCCTTGAGGTACTTGGGTATGAAACTGGCCTCTTTGGGGCCGACTATCACCTCCCAGCCGGTTTCTTCCTCCAGTTTGCCCGAAAGCACCGCGACGTAGCCCGGGATGATGATTTTTTTATGGCTTACCACTTTGTCCGCCCCGGCCTTTTCCATCGCCTGGTGGATTGTCTTCTCGTTGAACTTGTCGGCGGAGTACGCGGTGAGCACCGATGTGCCCTCCGTATCAACGGACAGGATGTAAGAAGGCACGCGGCTGCCCTCTACCTCGCCCTCGACCGTGAAGTAGGTCAGCGAGAAATTGGTCGTGCAGAGAAGCGGCGAGTTTTCGTCCGGTTCGCCCACCTCATAGATTTTGGGCTCCACCTGTATGGGCTTTTGCGGGTCGGTAAAGATATTCATGCGCAGCGTGAGCAAAGGCAGTATCTGCCAGGGTTCGCAGCCGTTCATTACTACTATGCCCGCGTATTTACAAATGAAGGACCCCGCCTCCATGCACTCTATGTTCGGGTCGTCGTCGTCGGTGAAGGCGATGATGGGAAACCCGAGCGGCCGGAAGGTCTTCTTCAGGGCAAGGCGGCGAAGTGTCGTGAATTTTTCTATCGCTTCACCCGGTGATTTCGGCATGGGGTCGATGACTATCTCCTCCACGCCGCCGCCCTTTATCTTCTCCGTCAGTTCCGCCAGTTCGTCCAGTGATTCCGCCCTCACGCCGAGGGGGCAGCCTGCCTTTTTGGCCGTTGCGGTCATCGCTTCCACGTTGTTTTTGTCCGCGCCGTAGAGCAGCGGGCGTCTGTCTTTAACCTGTGCGACGGCGGCCTTCATGTTGTCCGGATTGGAAGACATGAGGATGAGGTTGAAATCCGTCCCGTCGGCCACTGCCTTGACCGCGGCGGCGAACCTCGCGGCGTCGC
>JAUXGI010000202.1 GCA_030622295.1 Planctomycetota bacterium | reverse complement strand
GCAGATATCGGGCGCCATTGCCCGCCGCATAGTCTGCGAATGCCGCGCGGGACAGACGCTTGAGAAAGGCGGCAAAATAGGCATGATAAAGTTCGGTTCCCGCGCAGAGGTATTCGTGCCGAAGTCGGCGGCTTTCAAGGTTCTCGTGAAAATCGGCGACAGGGTGAAGGCGGGGTCGAGCGTTCTGGGAGAATTCGAATGAAAAAAGTAGCCCTTTTGCCCTCACTCCTCACCCTCGGCAACGCGGCACTGGGGTTCACGGCCATTGTCACGGTTCTGGATGCGGCGTTTGTCGGTGCGCCGAACAAGGTCGACCCCGACAAGTTGCAAATCGTCATCTATTGCATCTTCGGCGCGATGCTGTGCGATGCGCTGGACGGCACGGTGGCGCACCTGGTAAAGGGAACTACTGAGTTTGGAGGCTACCTGGATTCCCTCGCCGACATGGTCTCCTTCGGTATCGCTCCCGCTCTGATAGTCAAGGCAATCGTCAAGTTTGACTTCCATCTGTTTGAAGGATACAACTGGAACCCGTGGTCCAAGATCACCTGGCTTGTGACCGGTATCTACTGTCTCGGGACGATACTGCGGCTGGCACGCTTCAATGTGGAAAGCAAGCCCGACCACGAGTCTCGCCAGTTTTTCGATGGCCTGCCCTGTCCGCCTGCGGCCGGTGTGCTGGTGGCGGTCGCGCTGCTCTACATTGTGGAACCCGTCTTGCGAGACGTCACGTTCTATACCATGCTTATCAGCGCGCCGTTCCTGGCGCTGATGATGGTCAGTCGAATCAGATACTCTCACCTGATTAACAGGGTGTTGCTCGGAGAGCGCTCGTTCGCCTACCTTGTCCTGTTTGCGGGGGTGCTGGTGGCGGTCTTTGCCCTGGGCATATATATCTACGCGCTTGCGGTCGGCTTTCTGGCGTATGCGCTGTGGGGTCCGATAGCCGCCATCCTCCGAAAAAAACGAAAGGGCCCGCAGACGCCCGAACCCGGCGATGAACGGGCCATTATAAACACGCACTGACTTGGCGACACACACGGCATACATCGGCCTGGGCAGCAACCTGGGCGACCGATACGGGAACATCACCCGCGCTATCGACAAGATATGCCTTCTGCCGCACACGCGGGTGGAGCGGCAATCCGGCAACTACCTCACCGCACCCGTGGGTCCGCAGGACCAGCCCGACTTCGTCAACGCTGCAATCGAGACAGTAACCGAGATGTCTCCACGGGAACTCCTCAACGCGCTAAAGGGAATCGAAAAATCACTCGGGCGCGAGCAGACCTGTCGCTGGGGGCCTCGCATCATCGACCTCGATATTCTCCTGTACGATGACCTCGTGATTGAGGAAGAAGACCTCAATATCCCGCATCCTGAAATGCACAAGCGCCGCTTCGTCCTCGAGCCGCTCTGCGAGATAGCCCCCGACGCCGCCCACCCCCTGATTAAGAAAACAGTGAGGGAGATACTACGGGACTTGTAAAAAGGGGACAGTCCCCTTTTTCGGGAATTTCAAGTCGTAAGCCCCTGACCATACAGCTCTTGCAAAAGCGAGTGTCCCCTTTTCCCGAATTGTGGCCCGTAATGCCCTCTGGCCGAGTCCGCGGAATGCCGTAATTGCACGGCGAGTAGTTCCTGTTGCGGAAAGTCCCTTTTTGACCGCGTCTGGAAAAATGCGCGGCGAGGGAGTCAGACACTGAGAAGGAAGTCCCCGAGCGCGAAAAACCACTTCCCGCAACAGAAACTAAATACTGCACAAACCACTGAAACTGGCGGATGATAAGCCGCCGAAAGCAGAAAAAGGGGACACTCGCAATTTTAACTGCCGTACACGACGACGGTTACAACGCCAAAAACTGAAAAAAGGGGACAGTCCCCTTTTTTGGGGTCTGACCCGCTACCTGTTGCGGAGGTGTGAGGCGACGGCGGCGGCGACGACTTCTTCGCCGGTGACGTTGAGGTGGGTGTCGTAGGAATAGTAGGGCCAGTTGCCTGACTTCACGCTCTCGCACAACCCCGGACGTGTGTCGACCAGTTCGATGCCGCGTTCCGCGCAGAATGTCTCCAGGACCGCGTACTGTGCGTTGCAGTTGTTTTTCAGCATTTCGAAGAATTCATCGGCGTTGATTTCCGTGCCGTCGTCTTTGTGCAGGAGTTCGCGCAGACCGTCTCCTGCGAATTTGAAGAGATTGTCCCTGTCGATGTGTTGCAGCGCCTCCTCGATGAACACCGTCAACTTGGCGGGAAGATACACTATGACGAAGCGCGCACCGGCCTTGTCGCACAGGCGCTTTGCCTCCAGCAGCGATTTCTCGGTTTCCTTCCATCCGGCGCTTTCCCTTATCTGCGCAGGCGAGCGGCACAGGGAGTAGAATGTCCACCTGTCGAAAGAGATGGGCCGTTCGACGTCCCCCGCCCTCAACGCTCTCGGCTCAGGGTATTGCGGCAGGGAGGATGGTCTCGGACCGGAAGGCGCCAGACCCAGCGCCTTGACCAGGAACAGCATCATTCGCACAACCGGCCTGTTGTATGGAAACGACGTTTTCTCAATCCCGTTGAACTCCACCCAGTCCACCCCGGACTTCAGGTACCGGTCGAATTTCTCTGCGTCGCGCAGGTCGTTGCCCTGGAAGAACCCCCATAGCACGATCTTCGGTCTTTTCGGCAGGCCGTATTTTTCAAGAACGATGGCTTCCTGTTGAGGCCCGTAGCCGCCCACGCCGAGGTTGTAGAGACGGCGGTCCAGTTTCTTTGCAACCAGCGCCGCCCAGTATTTTTCCCGAGGAACCGGCGACTGCGCGACGCAGGGATCGCCCACGGCGACGATGTCGCACTGCTCCGACACTTCGTCGTTGCAGAAGCCGTCGGAGTCCGTGTGCAGTACCAGGTCGAGCGCTTCTTCGCCCGTGTATTCGGGGTTGACCAGTTGTCCGTGGATGATGTGGTTGCCGGAGCGCCACGGCTCGAATGTGTATTCCTCGCGGACGTTCGGCTTGAGTTTATAGCCGAGGTCGGGCTCCAAGACGTTGAACTCGCCCTCGGGCCAGAGGATGAACTTGTCGACGAAGGATGACTGCAACGCGGGAAAGGATGACAGTATGACGTCCAGCAGGACGAGGCAAACAATGGAACTTACGGTCAGGGCGATGAATTTTCCGAGCCTGCGCACCATCGCCGCCCGCGTGCGGGAAAGGCTGATGAGCGCCAGGATGGCGGCGCAGAGAATAAAGGCGACCGCGGGGAAGAGCATCACGACGGTGTAGCCCATAACCAGCGGGTTCCATGCGGCAACCTGTTTAGGATTGAGCGGACGGTGCAGTAGGAAGGCGGCAAGAAGGATGAGGACTGCGGCGGATATGAGTATGCCTGTACGCAGCAACTTCGGCGAGGCGCTCTCATGCGTTGTCACGGGGCGCCTCCCGGAGTGGGCTCAGAAGGGGAGGTGGAATTCAGGTACGCGGATACCACCTCGGCCACAACGCGGTTGCCGGTGACGTTCAGGTGCGTATCATAGCAGAAGTACGGCCACTCGCCGCATTCCAGGCTCGCCCTGAGCGCGGGGGTTGTGTCTATTATCTCAATGTCGTGGGCGTCGCAGAATTCCCTCAGCACCTCGTACTGAACGTTCCAGTTTTCCTTCAGCATCTCGACGAACTGATCCGCGTCCACGTCCGAGAGATCCCTCACTACAGGCGAGGCGAATTCCAGGATCCGCTCCCTGTCGAAATGCGGCAGGACAT
>JAUXGI010000121.1 GCA_030622295.1 Planctomycetota bacterium | reverse complement strand
GAATTGCTGGTGGTTTGGGTCGGACCGCATGCAATGGTGACTGTCCCCTTTACGGAGCCGGGCCCGATTTATCGGGGTCGGATCGTAGAAGGGGACTGTCACCTTGCGGATCGGGGGAGAGGCTGCTATTTCCCCCCTCGCTTTTACCAACAATTCTTTAATGCTCCCTCCTGCAAGTGCGGCAGTTAACTCCTAAAAATCTTGGGCTGGAACGCCGAAGTTAGTGTCAGGGAAGTCTCGGCCCACGGCAGGCCGGGCGGGTGATGTGAGTTTTGCTCGTTATATGGAGGGCCCAATAATGGCCGACGTTGACAATCTCCAGCGGATTATAGACAGGCATCTGGACACGGAGGGTTTTCGCGACCAGCACTGGCGGGGTTCTCTGGAAGACTATATGGCGATGGCGGCCGAAAACCCGCTCATAGCGCGCAACGCCTTCCAGAGACTGTACGACATGATACTGTCGTACGGCACCGAGGCGGTGACGCAGTTCAAGGAGAAGTTGATACGCTACAGGTTCTTCTCCGATCCAGTAGAGAACGGCAAGGACGCGATATTCGGCCTGGAGAAGTCGCTGATGCAACTGGTGAACTTCTTCAAGTCCGCCGCCAGCGGCTATGGGACCGAGCGGCGCGTGCTGCTGCTCCACGGGCCTGTTGGAAGTTCCAAGAGCACCATAGTGCGGCTGCTCAAGAAAGGCCTGGAAGCGTACTCCAGGACTCCGGAGGGCGCGCTTTATACTTATGCCTGGCGTGTGGGAGACGGCGAGGAAGCCGTCTACCACGAATGCCCGATGCACGAGGAGCCGCTCAAGTTGCTGCCCATGAAGGCACGCGGGGCCGTCACGAATGAGATAAACAAGATGCGCCCGGGCGTCTGCCGGATTGCCGTGGAAGGAGAGTTGTGCCCGTTCTGCCGCAGATATTTCAACGACTTCCTGGAGCAATACGACGGCGACTGGCGAAAGGTCATGAACCATATCCAGATAAAGCGGCTGATCCTGTCGGAAAAGGACAGGGTGGGCATAGGCACCTTCCAACCCAAGGACGAAAAGAACCAGGACTCCACGGAACTCACCGGCGACATCAATTACCGGAAGATCGCCGAGTACGGTTCCGACTCCGACCCGCGCGCGTTCAACTTCGACGGCGAGTTCAACATCTCCAACAGGGGACTGATAGAGTTCATCGAGGTGCTCAAACTGGACGTGGCCTTCCTGTACGACCTCCTCGGCGCCTCCCAGGAGCACGTCATCAAGCCCAAGAAATTCGCCGAGACGGACATCGACGAGGTCATCATCGGCCATACCAACGAGCCGGAGTACCGCAAACTCCAGAGCAACGAACTGATGGAGGCGTTCCGCGACAGGACGCTCAAGATTGACGTACCTTACATAGTAAAACTCGATGACGAGATGAAGATTTACGAGCGCGACTACAACAACGAGAAGATACAGGGCAAGCATATCGCCCCGCATACCGTCGAGATAGCGGCCATGTGGGCCATCCTCACGCGGCTCGGCCAGCCGAAAAAGGCGCAACTGTCCTTAATGCAGAAATTGAAACTCTACAACGGAAAGACGCAGCCCGGCTTCACCGAGGACAACATCAAGGAGTTGCGCGAGGAAGCCCCGCACGAAGGCATGGAGGGCATCTCGCCGCGGTACATCCAGGACAAGATCTCCAACGCCCTGGTGAGCGACGAGTCGGAGGGGTGCGTCAACCCGTTCATGGTGATGAACGAACTGGAGAGCGGCCTGCCGCACCACTCGCTCATAACCGGCGAGGAGCAGCGCAAGCGATGCAAGGAGTTGCTGGCGGTCGTGCGCGAGGAGTACGAAGACATTGTCAAGAACGAGGTGCAGCGCGCCATCAGCGCCGATGAGGATGCCATATCGCGCCTGTGCGCCAACTACATAGATAACATCAAGGCCTATACCCAGAAGGAAAAGGTGCGCAACAAGTACACCGGCCAGGATGAGCCCCCCGACGAGCGGCTGATGCGCGCCATCGAGGAAAAAATCGACATACCGGAAAGCCGCAAGGAAGACTTCCGCAGGGAAATCATGAACTACATCGGCGCGGTGGCCATCGAGGGCAAGACCTTCAACTACAGAACAAACGAGCGCCTGCACAAGGCGCTGGAACTCAAACTCTTCGAGGACCAGAAGGACACCATCAAACTGACCAGCCTCGTGTCCAGCGTCGTGGACAAGGAAACGCAGGAGAAAATCAACGTGGTCAAGAGCCGCATGATCAGGAACTACGGTTACTGCGACATCTGTGCCACCGACGTACTCAACTTCGTGGCCAGCATCTTCGCGCGGGGCGATACACAGGAGCAGCGGGAGGAGTAAGAGTGCGGGAGCGCCGGAGACCATGAACTTGAAACCTGAAACCCGCCGTAGGCGGATTGCCCGTTCCTTCTGACCTTGAACCTTCTGACCTTGAACTTTGAACTTTGAACCCCGGTAGTCCCATGGTCCGCAGGATTGAAAAAGACGCCACGCGATTCAAGCAGATAGTCCGCTCCAGGATCCGTAAGGACCTGCGGAAGTACATAACACGGGGCGAACTCATCGGGCGCAAGGGTAAGCACCTGGTGAGCATACCTCTGCCGCAGATAGAGACGCCGCATTTCCGCTACGGCCCCAAGGAGCGCGGCGGTGTGGGCCAGGGAGAAGGGGAAGAAGGCACTGTAATCGGCAGCGAGGGCGCCGGACGCTCCGGCGGCGCCGCAGGCGACCAGCCTGGCGAGCACATCCTGGAGGTCGATGTAACGCTGGATGAACTCGCCGAACTCCTCGGCGAGGAGTTGGAACTACCACGCATCGAACCGCGCGGGGCCAGCAAGATAGTATCGGAAAAGGAGAAGTACTCGCAAATCCGCAGGAGCGGCCCCGAGTCGCTGCGCCACTTCAAGCGCACTTACAAGGAAGCGCTGAAAAGACAAATCGCTTCGGGCACGTATGACCCCGAGCACCCCGTCATAATTCCCGTCAGGGCAGACAAGCGCTACCGCTCTTGGAAGGTCACCTACAAGCCGGAAAGCAACGCGGTAATCATCTATATGATGGACGTGTCCGGCTCAATGGGCGCCGAGCAGAAGGAAATGGTCAGGATGGAGGCCTTCTGGATAGATACGTGGCTGCAGCACAACTACAAGAACCTTGAGAGGCGCTACATAGTTCACGACGCCGCGGCCAGAGAGGTTGACGAGGATACCTTCTACCACCTGCGAGAGAGCGGCGGCACGCGCATATCTTCGGCCTACAAACTCTGCAACGAGTTGATAGACGCGCATTACAGCCCCGATGAATGGAACATTTACCCGTTTCATTTCTCAGACGGCGACAACTGGGGCAGCGATGATACTCAGGCCTGCGTCGACCTGCTCAGGGACGAACTCATCAAGGCGGTGAACATGTTCTGCTACGGCCAGGTAAAGAGCGCCTACGGCAGCGGGAAATTCATAAAGGATTTGCGGGAAGCCCTGGGAGAAGAGGAGACGCTGGTGACTTCGGAAATCAACAGCAAGGATGATATAGTGGACTCCATTCGCACGTTTTTGGGCAAAGGCAAATGAACCTCACGCCTGACCTGAAGTACATCCGGGACGAAATAGAGGGCTATGCGCGCGACTACGGGCTGGACTTCTCTGAGGTTGTATTTGAGGTCCTTGAGTTCGACGGGATGAACATGGTGGCCGCGTACGGCGGCTTCCCCACCCGCTACCCGCACTGGCGCTGGGGGATGAGCCACGACCAACTCTCCAAGGGCTACGCATACGGCCTGCAAAAGATATACGAAATGGTCATCAATAACGACCCCTGTTATGCCTATCTCCTGAGGGGCAACGCGCTGGTGGACCAGAAAATCGTGATGGCCCACGTCTTCGGTCATGCCGACTTCTTCAAGAACAACTACTGGTTTTCCAAGACCAACCGGAAGATGATAAACGAGATGGCCAATCACGGCACGCGCGTCCGCCGCCACATCGCGCGTTGCGGGCAGGACAAGGTGGAGAGGTTTATCGACCAGGCGCACAGTCTTGAAAACCTTATTGACTACCACGCCCCTTTCATCAGGCGCAGGGAAGAGACGTCAAAGCGCAACGTGAAGGAACAGGAGGAGGAGAAACCTCGCGCGCGACACCTCAAGAGCAAGTCCTACATGGAAGGTTTCATAAATCCCGCCACCGTGCTCCATGCCGAAGAAGAGCGGCTGCAGGAAAAGGCCCGCCGGAAGAAACATTCCTTCCCTGAAGAGCCGGAGAGGGATATCCTCTGTTTCCTCCAGGAGCATGCCCCGCTGGAGGGCTGGGAGAGGGACGTCCTCTCCATCATCCGCGAGGAAGCCTACTACTTCGCCCCGCAGGCCCAGACCAAGATCATGAACGAGGGTTGGGCGGCGTACTGGCACTCCAAAATCATGACCACGAAGGCCCTGATGGACTCCGAGGTCGTCGACTACGCCGACCATCACTCCGGCACTCTCGGCACCAGGCCCGGCGTGATAAACCCGTACAAGATCGGAATCGAACTCTTCCGCGACATCGAAGACCGCTGGAACAAGGGTAAGTTCGGCAAGGAGTACGAAGAGTGCGACGACATGGAAGCGAAGCGGCACTGGAACAGGAACCTGGGCCTCGGACGCGAGAAGATATTCGAGGTTCGGCGCATATACAACGATGTCACCTTCATCGACTCCTTCCTCACGCCGGAGTTCTGTGAGGAGCAGAAACTGTTCACCTACGGATTCGACAAGGGCACCGGCAACTACGTGATACTCGACAGGGACTTCGATAAGGTGAGGAAGAAACTGCTCTTCATGCTTACCAATTGCGGGCAGCCGAACATCGCCGTAATCGATGCGAATTACCGAAATCGCGGCGAACTGTACCTGAAGCACCGACACGAAGGGGTGGACCTCAAGCATGGCCACGCCGTCGATACGCTGAAGAACCTGGGCGGCATCTGGCGCAGACCGGTTCACATTGAGACGATTATAGAGGGGAAAGGGAAACTAATGAGTTTTGACGGCAAGGACTTCCTT
>JAUXGI010000126.1 GCA_030622295.1 Planctomycetota bacterium | reverse complement strand
CTCTCATCGGCGGTCCTGCCGGCGGTGCACAGTTCCACCACCCCCTCGCGGTTGTTGTTGAACTGCTCCTCGAGTTTCGTTTCGTCGAACTGCAGCCTGCCGTTGCCCAGTATCCTGACGCCGACTTGCGCCAGGAGGGTCAGGGAGCCTTCGACGCCCGCCGCGGGTGATGAAATCAGCCCGCTCAGTTGCTGCCTTATGGTGGAGACGGTCGAGTTGCCGAAAAGCACCCCTTTCTCGTACGTCTCCACGTTGAAGTCCATATATCCGTCGATGGCCGCGACTATCTCATTGTAGCAGTCAACGAAACCCTGAACGGCCTCGACCGCGTCATCCGAATTTATGCTCGCCGTGACCGTGACGGGCGAGGTGCCCACGGAGTTCAGGCTCAGCGCCATTCCCGGCACGACGTCGCTCACCTCATTTGTGCTGGAGCAGATGATTGCGGGAGAGGCCGAACCGCCGCTCGCACCGAACAGGAGCACCGAGTCCTGGGCACAACTGGTTGCCGTGAAGTCCAGCACGCTGTCCCTGTCGTCAACGTTCAGGCTGTTCGCGAGGCCGGTATACTGCCCCACGATGCTCAGCCGGTACGGCACCGGACCGCCCGCGTTGATTACGGACGCCTGCACCCCCAGGTTCAGCGCGTTTATCGCGTCCCGCAAATCCCCGAGGGTGTCCTCCTCCCCGATTTCAATGGTGAACTCGAAGGAGCCGTTTACGTAGTTGTCCGCCGCCCCGGAGGCGGCGCCGAGGATATTCAGGTCCCTGGCGGTGGTGCCGCCCTCCGCCTCTTCGATTCTGAGCAGTCCGCCCCCGCCTGCGCCGTCCGTTATGAGTATCCCGTCGCCCGTGCTGTTGATGGCGGCGGTAACGTCCACCGCAGCGCCGTTGATGTCGCGCAGAACATCGCCTATAGTGGTCTCCTGCGCGATATCAATGACGGAGGAAGCGCCGTTGCTGTCGGTTATCTTAATCTTGCCCGCAAAGACTCCCCTGCCGCCGTTGAGGGTGGAAAGGAGTGTGTTCTCGCTGATGTACCGGAGGTCCACGTCCCGGCCGACGAACGTCTCGCCGCTTCCCGTGCCCTCTATGCCCAGGTCGCCGGCCGCGGCGCTGCCGTTCAGCGCGGTAATCGTTATATCGCCCGCGCCGCCCTGTCCGTCAATGAGCAACAGGCCGTTGCCGTAGTCGTTGATTTTGAACTCCCCGGTCGGTGAGGCGCCCGCTCCTATGCCCGCCTCGCCGATGAGCCTGAACACGTCATATATTGTCTGCGCCGTATCTATGTTGACGTCGCACTCAATGCCGTTGGAAAAGACCACGTGGAAATCGGCTGCTCCGGAGACCCTGGCCACGCCGCTCCCGCCGTTGAGCGACTTGAGCAACACGGTATTAAGCCCGGCCATTATGTCGTCGCCCGTCATCGTGTACGACGCCCCGCCGCCGGTCTCGGTCTTTTCTATGCCCAGGTCCCCCGCGGCCTTGCTGGTGCCCAGCGCCGTCACGGAGAGCGTCCCGGACCCCGAGGTGCTCGTGTCCACGAGTTTCAAACCCAGGTCGGAGATTGACGCGGCGAGCGTGCCCGGATTCCCGGCAGCGTCGTTTATCGCCTCTGCGACATCGCCCAGGGTGAGCGCGTCGGAAACGTCTACGTCAAACGTCGTCACGCCGTCCCTGAGGCTTATCCTGAAATCACTGCCCGTGGATGTGCGCACGCCGTTGCCGTCATTCAACATGCTCAGCGGCGTATTTTCGCTCAGGTGTACTATCGCATCGCCCGTGAGCACGTCCGCGGCGACATCCTTGAGAACGCCCAGGTCCGCCGCGGTGGTTCCACCGGAGACCTCTTCGACTTTCAGATTGCCGGCGATTTGCCCCGTCCCGTCCGTTATCTCGATGCCCCTTCCGTCGGAATTGTAGAAATTTACTATTGCGGTAACGTTGATTCCCTCGGCCTGGTTTATTCTGTCGATGACATCCTGCACGGTGACAGTGTCGCTCAAATCAACGACGGCGCTGCCGCCGCCGCGGTCGGTTATCTTTATCTGTCCCCTGTGCACCCCGCTCATGCCGTTCAGGATGTCGAGGGGAGTGGCGCGGTCCAGTTTAATGTCCCCCAACTCCAGGGTGAACGAACCCTCGCCGACCGGCGTGGTATCGGTGTCTATAAAGCCCCGGCTTATGACCTGCCCGGATTGTGCCAGGCGCGAGACTTCAAAGGTGTAAGAGCCTTCGGATGTGACCTGTCCGGAGGCGGACAGCACCGAGGAGTTGCTGGAGGTGAGGGTTGCGGTGTTGAATGTCGAAGAAAGGGCAAGAGACGACGCCCTGGTGCGCAGGGAAAGCAACCTGGCCGAGACCTCCAGCAGAGCGGTCTGCTGGGTCTTGGCGTTCGCTATCCTGGTCTGCAGTATGTTGACGGGCCGACGCTCAATATCCATCAACTGCTGAATGATACTGGTGGTGTCGAGCCCGGGAACCAGTCCATCTATGTAGACCATCGTGGTGCCCCGCAAAAGCCTGTTCTGCCTGCGGCCTTCCCTGCGAGAAACCAGCGCCTTCCCTGACGTGGTGCACGTCGAATACTGGAGCGATTTGATTCTTCCCGTACTTTATTGCTTCCGGGGAGATTCACGGGAGATTATCCTCGCCACCCCGGGGGAATCCGTGTCCGCAATCCGGTCGAGTCTTGCCGCGTTTCTCTCGAGACTCAGGCGGTCATTGCAGCGTCTGTCGCTCGTGTACAGTTGGTCGGGAAAATGCAGCGCTGAGCCGCTTTATGTCATCCGCTGGGGTCGGGAGGGGTCCCGACCCCGGCGGTTGTGGAACCTCGCAAGAAATCGCGCTATTGCAAGAGCCTCAGAACATTCTGTGGAATCAAATTGGCAGAAGCGAGCACCGAAGTACCTGCGCTGAACAGTATCTGTGCCCTGGTGAACTTGGCCACCTCTTCAGCGAAGTCAAGGTCGCGTATCTCGCTTTCCGATGCGGTCAGGTTCTCGACGGCGATGCCCAACGACCGGATATTCGAATCCAGCGTTTGGGATGCAAACGCCCCCAGGAACCCCCGCAGGGAATTAATGTCGTCAATCGCCGCGTCCAGTATCTCCACGGCGTTGGTCGCGTTGTTGACCAGGTCGTTGGCCCCGCCGCTAATCAAGGAGTTCAGCGCCCCACCGATGGTCCTCACTTCGGTGCCTGAACCCAGAGTGCGCACGGGATCGCCGAGATAACCGGCGGATATGTTCGGCAGACCCAGTGTGATCGAGTCCGTCTCGACGGGCTCGATGTTCAACTGGAACCTCAGCCCCGAGTCGGCCACGGTGAACAGCAGCGGGTCTGAACCCGGAGTTACGCCGGTACCGTCCGCTATTTTTATATCGGCATTTAGGAAGGATGAGTTTACCGTTATCGTGTTGCCGCGCGTTGACACGTTAGCCCCGGCAATGCTTACGCCTATGTCAAGGCCGGTGTCGTTCATCTTCCCGCCCTCGTCCAGGTCCGAGATGGCGCCCAGGGTCAGCCCCGCTTCTATGCTGTCGCCCTCGACCGTTTCCAGCGAGATGCGCTCGGCGGAACCGTACTCTTCGCTCATGAGGGCGACGACGTCGGTTGCGGCGGGAGAGCCGTCGGTGCCGCTGGCCAGGACGGCGAATATGCCGGTTGTCCCGCGCACGGCGTTGACCATATCAACAACGTCCTGCGTGGTCACACCGGAGGTTATAAGGATATCCTGGCTGCCCAGTGTGCCGGCAACGCGGACTATCTGGTCGCCCGAGGCGCTGCCGCCCTCCAACTGGAAGTTTATCCTGGCGCGCTCCGCCTGCTCGGTGACGGCAATCTCAAACGTGGCGGAGGCCTGGCTGTTGAACGACATGCTGCGGAAGCGCAGCTCCGTTACCTCGGTGGATTTCGAGGTGACGTTGAAGGCCGACGACCCGTTAAGGAGATTTGTCGAGCCGAAGCGCGTGGTTGCCGAGATTCGGTTGATTGATGCAATCGCCGCGTCCACCGCGTCCTGCTCGGCGGCAATCTGCTCCGGCGAGGTGCCGCCGGTGTTCAGGGCGAATATCGCCGACTCGCGCACGGATATGAGCAGGTCGCTCACTTCGCTCAGCGCCGCATCCGCCGTGCCTATCAGGTTCGACGCAAACTCCGAGTTCTCTATCGCCTGGTGCAGCGATCCTATCTGACTGCGAAGTATCTCGGAAATGACAAGTCCTGACGGGTCGTCGGCGGCGCGGTTGATTCTGAGGCCTGTGCTCAGACGTTCAAGTGACCTTGCCTGAGCCTTGTCGGATTGTCTGAGGTGTCTCAGCGCCGTCACGGCGCTGATGTTGGTGTTTATACGAAGTCCCATGGTTAACGTCCTCCGTGACGTAGACGAATTCGAGCATCCTTGCTGAACCCGCACCTGTTGTGGGATGCGTACCGGTTTGTCAAACGTCGGGAACCGGATTATCCCGAATAAGGGCGTCTTTCGGCTTCCATGTCGGAAGCCCCTGACACCGCGTCAATTCTCGATGGGCGTCACCCCCTTTCAAAGAATATCTGATGTCGGATGTCGGATTTTCAAATCACGTTGCAACGCGACACCTGAAGTCGGATTCCATACTCCAAGCGCCCGCAATTCCATTTTCGGCATTTCGGGAAACCCAACTTTAATTTCCTCACGCGAAGGGCAAAAAAAATTCAGCGAGGCTCGGAGAGTCAGACCCCCGATTTACCAAGCGGCAACGGGCAATAGGCAGCGGGCAACAGGCAACGATTGGCGAGGGGGTCAGACGCTGAGGAGCCCCGTCCGCCTCAGGCGGATTGCCTGTTGCCGCTTGGCAAATCGGGGGTCTGACTCCCCGAGCACACTCGCTTCTGTGGTGAGAAATGCGGACTAAGCGGTCCGACATAAATATTGAGAAACAGGTGCGGATGGG
>JAUXGI010000127.1 GCA_030622295.1 Planctomycetota bacterium | reverse complement strand
CCGCGCACATAGCGGCCTCGCCGAAGCGATTGACCGCGAAGCCGAAAATCGCCCCCGACAGGTTAATAGACCGGGAACAGGTTGACAAGGTTATCGACGGCCTGGGCATCAGTCGTCGACCGCTGGAGTGCTTCTGCGGATACCTCAACGAGGAATGAGCAATCGGACACGGGTGGTGTGACCGGGGGATATCCGCCTGAAACGGACCGGCAAGCAACCTTCGGCTGTTTTTTCCTTTCGCGCCCTCTCTTCTCAAACATTATTCCCGAGGTTACGCAAACCAGAAGGAAAAGAGCGGCCAAGGGCCGCCCCGCATTTCCCTTTCTTGCTACGCCGCTTGGGCATCAGGCGATGTCTCCTCCTGTGCGGTTTCGGCGGGGGCGGCGTCAACATGTGTCGGGCCAAATAACATCCTGCCCTTGAGGCCGACTCCCCTGCTGTGAAGCAGTGAGAGCAGGCCCACGTACAGCGTCCCTCCGGCAAACACGAGCATTAGCGGCATGGCTATGTATGCCTGCTTGCTAAAGGCCATGTATGCCGTTACGAGGAAATAGAGACCGACGACTATCTCCAGGTAGGGCAATATTCCCCTGATGGTCTTATAGTCGCACTTCCGCCATTTTTTCCCGTCTCTGGATGTTACATTATATTTGGGGGTGCGGGGGAAAGCCGATTGCTTGCCGAAGAGCGCCTCCAGGACGGCCTTGGCGTTGTTCAGCACCAGTCCCACACCCACCGACACGAGCATAGGCACGTAGAGAATCTTTGTGTACCACCGTGAACTCTGCTCCACCTGCGCCATTGTGTAAAAAATGAGGAAGGAGAGCATCGCAGTCACGAACAGCGGCAGGTCCATAGTGAGGATCGGCCTCAGGTCACCGGCGCTGTAAGACCTCAGGTACAGCGATGGAAGAAGCATCGCCGCCAAAACCACCATCAAGAGATAGCAAAAATTGCTTGTCAGATGGAACGTGGCCTCTATCTTGACCTTCAACGGCACGCGGGAGCGCCAAATCAGCGGCAGCACTTTCAGACAGGTCTGAATGGAGCCCTTGGTCCAATGGTGCTGCTGCGACTTGAACGCGTTCATATCCACCGGCAGTTCGGCCGGCGAAACAATGTCCTGGAGAAACACGAATTCCCAGCCGTTCAGTTGCGCGCGGTAACTCAGGTCGAGGTCTTCCGTCAGCGTGTCATGCTGCCAGCCCCCGGCGTCCAGCACGGCCTCCTTGCGCCATATCCCGGCGGTGCCGTTGAAATTGAAGAACCTGCCGGAGCGAGACCTCGCGCCCTGCTCGATGACGAAGTGTCCGTCGAGAAAAATCGACTGCACCTCCGTCAATGCCGAGTATTCGCGGTTTATGTGGCCCCAGCGCGACTGCACCAGACCGACCTTCGGGTCGGTGAAGAAATGTATGGTCTCCATGAGCAGTCGCGGGTTCGGAATGAAGTCGGCGTCGAAGATCGCCACGAATTCTCCCCTGGCGGTCGCAAGGCCGTTCTGCAGAGCGCCCGCCTTGTAGCCGGCCCGGTTGTCCCGGTGAATCAGCGTGATGTCAAACCCCTTCGCGCGCGCTTCCTCCACCTTCCGGGTCACTATCTCCGTCGTTGCGTCAGTGGAGTCGTCAAGCACCTGGATTTCCAGCAGGTCGCGCGGGTAATCAAGCACACATGTAGCCTCTATCAGCCTGGCCGCAACATACTTCTCGTTATACATGGGCAACTGCACCGTTACTCTCGGCAGTTGCGAAAACCGACCCTTGGGACTGGGCTTCTTGTGTTTGTTGCGGTAGTAGAGGAACAGCAGGAGGTATCTGTGCAGACCGTACACTGCGAACACGAGCAATATGGCGAGATAGATTACCGAAAAGATAATCTTCAAGATGAAAAATATCTCCATGACACTCCTTTGGCTTGAATTACATATTTGAGAGGATTTCTCCAGAACTCTCCGCGTACGGAAACGAGACTCACGCTAACTCAGCAAAATTAGTGCCCGTGAGCCGGGAAATGTTATATTGGCCTAAGTGTCTTTCAAGTCGAGCCTTACGCAAGGTCGCCGCAATGCCTCAACAGCCGCAACCGCAGTGCTGGAGATGCCCCCCGCAATAAATTTACTGCACCTCCCACGCACAACCCGGGCGGATACTCCACCCACCGCCAATAGTCACATCGTTGCATAAGCCTGGCGCTTTCAAGGTATTAGCCCTAATTTGCCACAAAAGACTGCCATTCCGGCAGTCCGGCGAAATGTCGCGAAAATAATTTTGGAGGCTTAAGTCTTGCGTCCGTAAGGCGTTATAGCAATCGGGAAGGACGAAACAAAAAATCTCCCAAGATTTTGCGAGATTTTTTCCCCGCTGCCGTGTCTTGCTTTATGGAGGGGAAAAGATTCCATCGGCACCTTACAGACAATTTCGCAAACGCAGAGGTTCGGCTTATGAAACTGATTAACAGACTGAGATACTTCATGGTCTTCGTGAAGACCTTTGGTGTCGTCACCGTGCAACTCCTCAGGGAGCACGCTTGATACAACGACATCGAAGAGTCGCCGGGCAATATCCCCGCCCTGCGACGCAGCCCCACTTTCGTCGGGACAAAGGGGATAAACTCCTGACCCCCTCGCCGATCCGCCTCAGGCGGAAAAAGAGCGGCCAAGGGTCGCCCCGCCTCGTCTGCTCTCACCTGATTTTCCAACCAATTCTGTTGCACTGACCGTCCAAAAATGTTTCACTATCGCCGAAGGCGCAGGCAGTTTCCGTTTGGATCAGGCCGGGAGGCAGGCCCCCCTCGTACTTTGGTTTCAGGTTTCCCGCATGGAGCAAGAATTTGGCTGACATCAAGATCGCATACCACACCTCAACGTGGGGACGGGACGGCTTCCCGAAATGCCTGGAAGACTTGGATGCCCTGGGGTTCCGATACATTGAGATGCCCGGCGATGTCGCCGCCCGCTATTACGACAAACTGTATGAGTTCAAAACCCTGCTCGCAGGGCACGGGCTGAAACTGGCCGCCATGCGCGGCGGGGGAGAACTGATAAACCCCGAGACACGCGACAAGGAACTCGCCTACAACAAGATGATTTGCGAATTCCTCAGGAGCAACGGGGGCCAGACCCTGGTAATAAGCGGGGTCGCCCGTCCTCCTGCGGGCCCCGTTGACGACGACTTCAAGCGCCTGGCGGATTTCTGCAACGAAATCGGACGCTTCTGCGAATACCTGCGAATCAAGGCGTGCATCCACACCGCCACGGGCGGCGTCGTCCAGACGCGGGCCGACGTGGACAGAATAATGGAACTCACCGACCCGGCCCTCGTCCCCCTCTGCCCGGACACCGGACATCTGGCAAAGGCCGGCGCGGACCCCGTCGAGGTCACCAGGACATACGCAGACCGCGTCGGGCACATCTACTTCACAGACGCCGACATGCTCACGGCCGCCCCGCCTTGCGGGGACTCTTCCGTTCCGCCCCCATCGGAGGCCGTCCGCGAAGGCGTGCAGGCCGGAAGAGAGAAAGCCGCCGAGGGCCACCCTGCAATCATCGAGATACTGCGCAATGCAAACTACTCCCGTTGCGTTACGCTTGAGCCGGCTCAGACGCACCTCACACCCAGGGAAAGCGCCGCGATGGGCAAGCAATACGTGGAAAGCGTGCTCGCCATCCCCGTCGCTCCTCATCCCGTCCCGTCCGCGGACGAAGCCCCCCCGCCCCCTGCCCGGCAGGAGGAAACGCCCCCACGGCAGCCGGAACAGCCCCCTCGCAAAGAGCAAACGCCGCCGCAACAGGACACCGAAACACGCCCCCCCGCCCAGGAACGCTGAATATACGGGTTTTCCCCTTCCACAGACGACCTGACAAATTTTGTCACATGGATTAACCTGCATTTCTCGCCAGGATTCTGTTGCGTGCATGCAGGACACTGACGGGCAATGTGTCCCGACTGAGTGGCCAAGCGTCTCACACGGGCATCATGTCGCACAGACGCAATGTAGGGGACGGTCTTTAGACCGTCCCACGGAACGGCCTAAAGGCCGTTCCCTACATCTCGTGGTGAGAAATGCGGATTAACGCGCTCGCGGGCGGGCCTTGCCCGGTCTTTTCCCCCCTTCTTCTGCGTATTCTGCGCTATTCTGTGGCTTCTGCGTTCTATAGTACAGGGCTGCCTCGCCTGCATCAAAAAAAAATTAGAAATTCGGACAAAAAAAGCGAGACTTTTGCGGGGTTCACTGTGCCTATAAATAATGGAAAGAGAAGATTAACCTTATTTCATTACTCTGTATCGGGAGAAGTTATTATGAAGAAACTTGGTATGTTTACGGCACTGGCGGTTATGCTGGTTGCCGCCGCTCCTGCGATGGGCGATACCCTTTCCCAGACGCTGTCGTTTCAGTTCCCGTTATCCCCGGGCGAGCAGACACTGGCGTTTGACCAGTTCTACATGCCCGGCTGCACCCTGTTGAGTGTCACCCTGGAACTCGACGCTTCGAATGGGTGCTATATCACCGCTGAAAACAAGAGCACGATCCCGGGAGAGATAACCGTCACCGTAAGCGGCTGGGTAACCGGAACCGGCCCGAACCTTCTTGCCACCGCCCTGCTTTCTAAGTCGGAGGGGCCCCAATGGGTCGATAAGACGGACGGCATACCGGAGTCCGGACCCGACTACCACGACTTCGGCTACGTGTCCGATTTCGACAGCGACACCGACTTTCAGAACACCAACCTGGCTCCCTTCATCGGTACCGGTACTGTCGATATCGATATCGACGGCGAGGGTGGCTGGGCATTTGAAGGTGTGGCCGACGCCACGATGGATGTTACCGAATTCAAGGCCTGGGGCGATGCGACCATAATCTACGAATATACGTGCATTCCCGAGCCGGCGACCATCGGCAT
>JAUXGI010000220.1 GCA_030622295.1 Planctomycetota bacterium | reverse complement strand
TTTTGGGGGATGGTCACCTGGCCGACCATTTTCATTCGTTTCTTACCCTCTTTTTGCTTTTCGAGCAATTTGCGTTTTCGCGTCACGTCGCCGCCGTAGCACTTGGCGGTCACGTTCTTGCGGAGCGGCTTGATGTTCATGCGCGCCAGTATCCTGCCGTCCACCTCGGCCTGCAATGCTATTTCGAAGAGGTGCCGCGGGATTTCCTTTTTTAGGCGGCGTATGAGCGCGCGTCCCCGACGCTCGGCCTCGTCGCGATGTGCTATCGAGGAGAGCGCATCCACCGGCGTGCCGCCGATGAGGATGTTCATCCTCACCAGGTCCGCTGCGTGGTAGCCGATGAGTTCATAATCCATGGTGCCGTATCCGCGGGTGGCGGATTTCAGTTTGTCGTAGAAGTCGAAGATTATCTCGCTCAGCGGAACCTCGTAGGTCAGTAGAACGCGCGTTTCCGTCAGGTATTCGGTGGACTTGTACGTCCCGCGCCTCTCATCCATCAGCTTCATGAGGCTGCCCATGCTGTCCGCGGGGATGATAAGGTCCAGCCGCACGACGGGCTCGCGGAACTCCGCTATCTCCTGTGTCGCGGGCAGGGCGCTGGGCCGCTCCACGCGCAGGGTTTTGCCGCCGGTGGTCACGACTTCGCAGGTGACGTTCGGCGCGGTCTGGACTATGTCCACGTTGCTCTCGCGTTCCAGCCGCTCCTGCACGATGTCCATGTGCAGCAGGCCCAGGAAGCCGCAGTGGAAGCCGAACCCCAGCGCCTCGGAAGTCTGCGGCAGGAACGTGAACGACGAATCGTTCAGTTGCAACTTCTCCAGCGCCTTGCGCAGATTGTGATATTCCGCGTTGTTCGTGGGGTACATGCCGCAATACACCATGGGCAGCGGTTCCTTGTAGCCGGACAGGGAAGTCACGTCCCGGCCGCCGCTCAATGCCACGGTGTCGCCGACGCGCACGTCGCCCAGCGATTTGATGTTGCAGATGATGTAGCCCACCTCGCCGGTATGCAGGGTTTCGGCAGGCGTCATGTCCGGGCGGAAAGTGCCCAGTTCCAGCACCTCGTACTCGTCCCGCCGGCCGAGCATCCATACGCGGTCGCCCTTCTTTATCTCCCCGTCAACCACGCGGACGTAGACAATGACTCCGCGATACTCGTCGTAAATGCTGTCGAAAATCAGCGCCCTCAGCGGAGCGGCGGCGGCCTTTCCTTTTGGTGGGGGTACCCTGTCGACAATCGCGTCCAGCACCTCTTTCACGCCCGTGCCCGTCTTTCCACTGACGCGCAGTATTTCTTCGGACCCGATGATGTGCCTCATCTGCTCGACGACTTCTTCCACCTGCGCGCTGGCCAGGTCTATCTTGTTGATGGCGGGGATGACCTCCAAGCCGCCCTCGACGGCCAGGTACAGGTTCGCCACCGTCTGCGCCTCGACGCCCTGGGATGCGTCAACCAGCAGGAGCGCGCCCTCACATGCCGCCAGGCTGCGTGATACCTCGTATGAGAAGTCCACGTGGCCCGGCGTGTCGATGAGGTTCAACTGGTATCGCCGCCCGTCCTTCTCGTGAAAGATGGTGACGGCCTTCGCCTTTATCGTTATCCCGCGTTCGCGCTCCAGGTCCATGTCGTCCAGCACCAGGTCGGCGTGATGCCGGGGCGAAATGGCACCCGTCAACTCAAGCATCCTGTCGGCCAGGGTGGACTTGCCGTGGTCGATGTGTGCTATGATGCAGAAGTTTCTTATCAGGCTCTCGTTCATCGTTGGTTTTCTAGACCGAAGACATAAATATTGAGAAACAGGTGCGGATGGGGACTGTCCCAGAATTACGGCCCCGACAATCATCTGAAAATTACAATGAGAGTCGGGGCGTAGATTCGGGACTGTCCCCGGAGCCATTAATGTCCGAAATAAACACATGGAGCGCGCAATCAAACGCGCTCCGTCCTCCATGATTCATCGGATTTTCCGTGTGGATAGAATAGCACACATCTCCCACGAAGTCAACGCGATACGCGCGGGCGGTTGGGAAGGGGCCAAGGGAAAGGGCAAAGGGTAGGGGCAAGGGGCAAGGGCAAAGGGCAAGGGCAAGGGTAAGGGATTAGCGCGCATTAAATAGTTCCCGTTGCCTGTTGTCCGCCTCAGGCGGATTGCCCGTTGCCCGTTGTCCGCCTCAGGCGGATTGCCTGTTGCCTGTTGGCGAATCGGGGGGTTGACTCCCCAAGCCTCAATAATGCCTTTTTGGCGTAAAGAGCAGCCGCCCTTCTCGCCGATAAGGACAAGGGAAAACCATGTCTTGCTTTCAACGGCAAGGGGTTTCGAATACGCCACCTCTACGGCTAACCATGGACAATTTCTTCAAAGACCGCACGATACTCGTGACCGGCGGGGCAGGCTCCTTCGGCAAGGTCATCGTCCGAAGACTGCTGCAGCACGCCCCCCGCGTGGTGCGCATTTACAGCCGCGATGAATCAAAGCACTTCGAGATGCGCCATGAACTCGGCGACAGGCCGGACGTCAGATTCCTCGTCGGCGACATACGCGACAGGGAACGCCTGCTGCGCGCCATGGAGGACGTAGAGATAGTCTACCATGCCGCCGGTCTCAAGCACGTGGTCTCCTGCGAATATAACCCCTTCGAGGCCGTAAAGACCAACGTCATCGGCACCCAGAACGTCATCGACGCCGCGATGGAAGTGCGCGCCCGGAAGGTGATATTCACCAGCACCGACAAGGCCGTTGACCCCTGCAACACCATGGGCGCATCCAAATTGCTGGCGGAGAAACTCGTAACCGCCGCCAATCAGTACCGCGGCTCGCGCCCGACTATCTTCGCCACCGTCAGGTTCGGCAACGTGCTCGGCTCGCGCGGCTCCGTCGTGCCCCACTTCATGCGCCAGTTGCGCGCACAGCGCAAAATCACCGTCACCGACCCCGACATGACACGCTACGTCATGAGCGAGGCACACGCCGTCGACCTGGTGCTGAAAGCGACGGAACTCGCCCGCGGCGGCGAAATCTTCATACTCAAAATGCCCGCCGTCAGAATCGGCGACCTCGCACAGGTCATGGTGGAAGACTATGCCGCCGCCAACGGGCTGCCGGTCGACGGTATCCAGACGGAAATCATCGGCGCACAGCCCGGCGAGAAGCCCTTCGAAGGGCTTATGACCTCCCGGGAACGCTTCCGCGCCCTGGAGTTGCCCGACATGTTCGTCGTGAAGCCCCCGACGACGGACCTTATTGACGCGGACTACGACTACCCCGGCGCTCGGCCGGCCGCCGTGATACGCTACACGTCAAACGACGAAGACCTGCTCACCACGGACGAAATCCGCGGCATGCTCCGCGACGCCGGCCTGACCGCCGCCGGGGTGACATCCGAGCCGCAATACGACAACGTCCTTGCCTGATATTTAGTTTCTGTTGCGGAAAGTCGGTTTCCACCGCGAGGGGGGCAGACGCTGAGGAGGAGGCCCCGATTTATCGGGGCCGACGGGAAGGGTCTGACTCCCCGAGCGCGCTACAGCCGGCCAACCGCCGCCCGTGCGAAAAAAGCAGGCAACTTGAGAACCTGAAACTTGAAACGCACT
>JAUXGI010000232.1 GCA_030622295.1 Planctomycetota bacterium | reverse complement strand
TAGCGCGGACCTTCTTTCTTGAAGTCCTGTATGAAGACCGGCCCCTCGGGGCGCGGACCGACCACGCTCATGTCGCCTTTCAGCACGTTTATGAACTGCGGCAACTCGTCCAGGCTTGTTTTTCGCAGGAACGTGCCGAACTTCGTGCGGCGCGGGTCGTTCTCCTTCGCCCACACCGCCCCGGTCTTCTGCTCGGCATCAACGCGCATCGTGCGGAACTTCAGTATGTTGAACTTCCGCCCGTCCAGGCCCATGCGTTCCTGTTTGTAGAATACCGGACCTCTGCTCAGGAGTTTCACAAGCAGTGCCATAAAAAGCATCGGTATCCCGAAGACACAAAGCGCCGCAACTGATATTAAGGCATCGAAAAGCCGCTTGAGTATCGCGTTCCAGCCCGACACCGGCGACTCGCGCATGTTGAGAATCGGCATGCCCTCGAAGTCGGTCACGCTCTTGTGCAGGGTCGTAAAACTGAACAAATCGGGCACCAAGCGGACGTCGACGACCTCGTCGGCCAGGGCGTTCATGGTGTCGCGCATTTGTACCTGCCTGTCAAACGGCAGCGCGATGAACACCTGGTCCACGTCCTTCTCGGCGATTACGCGCTTGAGGTCGTCCAGCGGCTCGACCGGCGCGCCCATGACTGTCTTGCCCGTGCGTTCCTCGCGGTCGTCCAGGTACGCAGCCACCTGTATGCCGGTCCACGGGTTCTTGATGATATTCTCGTGGAGTGTCTGGCCGAGTTTTCCCGCGCCGACAATCACCGCGCGGCGGATGTTCTTGCCGCGTTTGCGCATGGCCCTGAGCATCCCTCGGACCGCACCCCTCGAGAGTATCAGGGCAACCGGACATGATATCAGGTAGAACGTCAGAACATAGCGCGAGAACTCAAATCGGTGCAGCAGGTACAGCAGCGCCAGCATCGCCACCCACACCGCGAACACGGACTTAATCAGGTCCAGGAACTCCATAAGCGCGCGCTGCACCCGGCGCGGCTCGTACAGGCGGAAGTGCGCCAGCGCCAGCAGTTGTATCACCAGCACGACCGGCGCGAAGTAAAGGTATTCCCACCTGTCGGCCGGTTCGCGTGGAAAGGCTATCAGGCCGAAGAAATTAAACCTGACACCGAAGCGCAGCACATACGCCAGCCCACACGCGATGAGAATCACCACCGCGTCGAATGCCAGCATCAACCCCATAATCAGTTGGCTGTGCTTCTTGAGCATGTGCTCTCTTCCTTTGAAGCCTCCGTGTCCGCCGTCAACGCATTCACGTATTTGCGGAATTCTTCCTTGAACCTCGGCCTGTCAAAGCGCATTGCGTTTTCCCTCGCGGCCGCGGGATTAAAATCGTCGGCGTTCCGCTCGTAGAGGTCTATTGCATCGCTGAGCGCATCCGCTGTTTGCTCGTAAAAGAATACTCCTGTAGGAGAGCCGCTTAGCGCCTTCACGTCGTCGCGTGGATTAAACGGAACGACCGTCTCCAACACCCCGCCTTTCGCATATGCTATCACCGGCCTGCCCGCCGCCTGGGACTCCAGCGGCGTTATGCCGAAATCTTCTTCGCCGGGAAATATGAACGCCCGGCAGTGCGCGTAATAATGCGCCAGCGCCTCGTCGTCCTGCGGGCCGAGGAAATCCACGTTACCGCCCGCAATCTCCTTCAGGTTCTTTGCATCCTGGCCGCCGCCGATAATCTTCAGCGGACGCCCGCTCCTGCTAAACGCTTCAATCGCAATGTCCAGCCGCTTGTACGGCGCGAACGCCGAGACTATCAGATAGTAATCTTCAGTTTTCTTCGCGGGTTTGAACCTGTTGCAGTCAACGGGGGGATATATCAAGTCCGCCTCGCGGCCGTAGTGCCGCCTGATGCGGTCGCGGACGTGCTCGCTTATTGCGACGAAGCGGTGCACGCGCTCGCTTGCCTGCACGTCCCAGCGCTGCAGGCGCTTGCGGAACAGGGGCATTGCCTTGCTCGCAATTCCGCCCCGGTCGCCTCCGAAGTACTGCTCGTACATGTCCCACACGTAACGCATCGGCGTGAAGCAGTAGCACAGATGTTTCGTGTTCGGCCCGGGTTTCGCGCCCTTCGCCACACAGTGGCTGGAACTGATTATCAAATCGTAATCGCTGAAGTCGAACCGCCCGATTGCCCGCGGAAAAAGCGGCAGGTAGTAACGGTAGCGCTTATAGACGCCGGGCATCTTCTGGATGAACGACGTGCGTATATCCATAGCCTCTATCGTGGGAGACATGCGGCCCTTTTCGTGAAAGAGGGCGTAGAGGTGCGCCTCGGGGAAGAGTTCGCAGAATACCTCAAGGCACTTCTCTCCTCCGCGCATCCCGTTCAGCCAGTCATGTACAAGCGCTATTTTCATCATTCGGAATGGTAACGACCCGGTGGTCAGACCCTTCCCGTTGCTTAACGACCCGGGGGTCAGACCCTTCCCGTCGCTTCGCTCCTCCTCAGCGTCTGACCCCCTCGCGGCGGGCCATGTCGAAGACAGCCAGGGTTTTTTCGGTCATCTTGCGCCAGGAAAAATCACGCGCGCGCGCCGCGCCCCTCGCCGCGAGGTCCTTGCGCTCGTTCTCGTCATTGAGCAGGCGCAGCATCGCCTCGGCGACGGCCTGCGGGTTTTTCGCGTCGACGAGGCACGCCGCGCCGTCGAAGATTTCCGTCATGGCCGTGTTGTCGCCGGCGATTACCGGCACTCCCGCCTTCATCGCCTCGAGCACCGGCAGGCCGAAACCCTCGTAGCGCGAGGGCAAAACAAAGAGCGATGCGCCGCGCATCAATCCGACCAGCCTCTCGTCATCGACATCTCCGGTCAGTTCCACGTGATGCCTCAGCCGCTCATCCCGGGCGATCTTGTTGACTTTTTCGTTCTGGCTGCCTGCGACGACAAGTTTATAGTCGGAGGTGCCCTTTTCAAGCAAAATCCCGTACGCCTCCAGCAGACCCGCCGTATTCTTGTGGGGAAATGGATTGCTGACGTTTAGTATGTACGGTTCGCCGACGTCGGGCGGCTCGCCGCCCTGTGCGAAAGCGTCGTCCACGCCGAGGTAAACGGTGGAAATCTTGTCGGGCGGTATGCCGAGGCGTACGTGGAGTTCGCCCGCGACATAGCGCGAGTCCGTGATAATGCGCCGGGCGTTTTTTGCCGCTTTTCGCACGAACCATTTGAAGTAGAGGTTGTGGCGGATGTCCCCGCTCCCCGGCGCGCTGATGTAAATCAGGTCGTAGATGGCGAAGACCACGGGGCAACATGCGCGTGTCGGCGCGAAGCAGGTGGGAGAGTAGTACATATCAGGCGACAGCCGCTCAAGCAGGCGCGGTATGGCGAAACGCTCGCGCAGGCCGTACAACTTCGTATCGCACCCCTCGAAGCGCAGGCAGTCCGCCTTTGGGAACGTTCCCTCGCCGACGGCGCTCCGGTGGAGTATGATATACTCGTTGTCCGGTGCGATAGCCGCCGCGT
>JAUXGI010000242.1 GCA_030622295.1 Planctomycetota bacterium | reverse complement strand
TTTTTCAGTTCAATCATTATTCAGACCTCCGGCAGCAGAGAGCCAAGGCCTAATGCTTAATGAGCATTTCGATTCAAGAGACGGGTAACTTCAGGCTTCGATCGAATCGCAGTAACGTTTGAAGACCGCGAGCGCGTCTTCGTCAAAGAGCACGAAATATACCTTTTCGACAGATGTCTCGCCCCCGATATGCGCCAGCACCTCGTCTATCATTATTTGCGCGCATTCGCCGAGCGGGAAGCCGGCGGTGCCGGTTCCGACCGCGGGAAAGGCTATCGTCTTGAGGGCGTTTTCCTTCGCGCGCAGAAGGCTGTTGCGCGTGGAGTCGCGCAGGGCAGGCGCCGTCGTCATCGAGCCGAGCGACATACTGGCGGCGTGTATTACGTGGCGCGCTTTCATCCTTCCCGCGCTGGTTATCGCGGCCTCGCCTACGGGGATACGCCCTATCCTGTCGCATTCCTCCTGTATGCCCGGGCCGGCGGCGCGGCGGATGGCTCCCGCGACGCCCCCGCCCATCTTCAGGTTGTTGTTGGCGGCGTTCACGATGGCGTCCACATCCATCTTTGTGATGTCGCCCTTTTGCAGGATGATTTTGTCTTTGAGTGCCACGGCTGTTGGTCCGTCAGTCCTTCTTTTGGGCCATTGTGCGAAACCTGAACGCCGTCCGGAAGTTCCCGCCGTTTTTCTTGCCCATCAAAATCCACACGTAATTCTGATTGTACGCGAGCGTCGAGAGCCCCTTGTCCACGAACGGGCCGACCGCGGCGTAACGCGATTTCAGTTCGGCGTCGTTTTGCAAAGAGACCGTATTCCTGCCCGGCTTGAATCCCGTCAGTTGAAGCAGCGGCAAACCTGTGGCTCTGTTCCTCTCGTAATCATAGGCGTCAGCCGCGTACAGTTGGAAATATACGTCGGTGAAGTCGTCTTCTATTTCCCAGGAAAACGTCGGGATTGTTGCGACATTCTCCTCGCCGTCATTTGGGGAGACCTCGCCGATGTCGGGGGCGTAATCAGGGCGGGAGAAGCAGCCCGCGCACACCAGAAACAATAGTGCTAATGCCGGGGCCGCGGCTTTCAGTGCAGGGGCTTCCTTTCTCATTCTTCAGTCCTCCCGAAAATCAACCTGTTGGTCATCTCCAGGCGGTTTCTCCTTACCGGGGTGTTCTTGCTGCTGCTCGGGTTCGGGGCGCGTTTCTTCCGTCGGTTCGTGCGGATGTTGTTTCTGCTGTTCCGTATCGACGATGGGCGTTCCCTGTCGGGCCGTCTCCGGCGCGGAGGCGGCGTCTTCCTTCGGGACCGCCGGCTCGATGCCCGCACCAAACTCCTGCGACGCTTCCTGCCGGGCGGCAGCCGGCTCTTCTTTCTCTCGCGGCGCCTCTGCCCCGACGGGTCGGGACAACGCCGCGCGCAGCGCCTGCACCGATTCCGGCTCTGCTTGAATCGGCTCAGGCATCGCCTGTTTCATTTCCGGGGGCGCTTTCTCTACTTCCAGCGGGAACCCGGCGCGCGAAAGCGAGAGACCGAGCACGTCCTCGATGTAACGCTTGCATATCTCAGCGCTCTCTTTCGGCGGAACAGGCCCCTTGTCGATATCGACGGTTATCCAGCCCTGATAGCCGATTTTCCTGAGAACGTCCAGCACCGCCGGGAAATCTACATTGCCGCGCCCGAGTTCAGGAAAAACAAATTGTCCCTCCCCGTTATCGCCGACTCTGACGTCTTTGAAGTGTACATACGCTATCCTGTCTGCATGACGCCGGAAGACATCGACGGGGTCCGCCCCCGCGCGTACCAGGTGAGCCGTGTCGGGACACAGGTAAATGAGCGAAGGTTCAGTCGCTTCCAAAAAGCGGTCGATGTCCTCCGCGTTCTCGACAGGGGTTCCGATGTGCGGATGGTAACAAGCCTTCACGCCGAGCATCCTGCAATAGTCGCCGATTTCGTTGCAGGCTTCGGTCAGACGCCTGAGGTCATCATCACTTTTGCCCTCCGGGCTTTTCAGGCCGCCGCCGAAGACGAGGATGTCGCCGCCGCAGAACTTGATGAACTCCGCTATCATCTTGTTGTACGAAACTTCGTCGTCCTGCTTGAGGGGGTCGTCAAGGGCAAGGTGACCGTGAAGCGATACGAGTTGAAGGCCGCGGTCATGGAGTATGTCCTTAAATCCGTAAATCTTGTCGTAGTGATAGGCGGCGACCTTGCCGGATGCCTCGATACCGCAGTAACCTGTCTCGCTTATCTCGTCGAGGAACTGTTCCAGGTTGTCCCTGCCCCAGGCTGCGCCGCTGTATGCGATTCTTGCCCTCCCGACGCGGGCAGAACCGGCCTCTGAATTCTGAGTTGGCTGTATCACGTTTCGTCTCTCAATTCGGTCGTGCGTTATGTCAGGGGTCAGGCCCCTTTGGTTGACATTTTTTTATTCGCGGGTCATCCTTTCCCTCTTGCCTGGCCATATTGAGTACCTGATACCCGCAAGGCGGTTGAACAATATGGAAATTCCCGTGAGCATAACAACGGCAAGCATTAGATACGCGATTTTGTCAAGCGTGTTCATAAAGCCCAGCGCCACAAGCAGGGTGGTCGAGCCTGCCGGCGGATGAGGGGAATCCAGAAAAACCATAATCGCGGAAGTAAAACCCAGCGAAAACGCCGCGGTGCAGATGTGCTGCCACTTTATCGGCCCGTCCAGGGCGGAGCGTACGTTCTCTGAACCGAAGAAGATGAAAAGGCTGGCATACGCCACAACCGCCCCGATAAAGTGACCCATCAGCGCGCTGCGGGGCGCTGCGGAAAAAGACTTTGGTGCGTAAAAGAAAAGAAATGCGCTGGGGCCCAGTGAGGCGAAAATGAGCGGCGATTGACTGAGCCACGCAGCAAGGGACATTGCACCTATGCTTATGCCGCCGCAAACAAGCGCGTACAAACTCACCACAACCCTCTCGCTGTGGCTGGTCATCAGCCTGTCCAGACTCAGTCTGTGCAGCAGGCCGCGCGCTCCGACACGGAAGCCCCGCCCCAGCCGCACCATCATCGTGGTCTGCCGCGCTCCGCCTTTTTGAGTGCTCATGCCCCTCTCCCGATTTGGTCTGTCCTGATAATGCATCAGGATTCTATCCGCGCAGCCTTGTATTGTCAAACACCTGAAAGAGGTGACGCAGGGAGTAACGGGAGAGCAAGGGCTGCTGACCGGCCGGTCCGACTGCCTTGACCTTTGACCTTGTGTTGCTCCGTTGCTATAATCTGCCGCGATAGTTTTCGGGTACTGTCGCTGAGTGAATGCGATTCCGCAAATGGAACAGTCCTGTTTGTCCCGCTATTGTCCTTTGTATTGTTAAAGAAACACCTGTTGCGAAAGGACGACAGTCACTATCTACGAG
>JAUXGI010000410.1 GCA_030622295.1 Planctomycetota bacterium | reverse complement strand
GCTTCGGTTGACGTCGTGCCGAAACTGGAGGGGGATATCGAGATAGAGGTCGGGGATTCCGACATACGCGTGGACCGCTACCGCGCGAGCGGCGCCGGCGGGCAGCATGTCAACGTGACCGATTCGGCCGTGCGCATCACGCATATCCAGACCGGTATTGTCGCCCAGTGCCAGAACGAGCGCTCGCAGCACCAGAATTACGCCACGGCGCTAAAGGTGCTCAAGGCACGGCTTTATCGTCTCGAAGAACAAAAGCGGGAAAAGGAACTGGCCGCGTTGTACGGGGAGAAGGGAGAGATAGCCTGGGGCAATCAGATTCGTTCTTACGTGTTGCAGCCATATCAGATGGTCAAGGATCATCGCACGGGGTGTGAGACGGGGAAGGTTCAGGCAGTGCTGGACGGCGATTTGGACGACTTTATGCAGGCATATCTTTTGCGCAGGGGCAGCGCCGCGTCGAAGGAGCGTCCCGCGTCGGACAAAGATAAGTAACTTATCTTACGGTGACAGTCACCGATGTTGAGGAAAAAGCCGGGGGATTTAAAGATGAAAACAATCCGCTACGCAGTATTATTGCTGTTGACTACCGTGGCGGGCAGCGGTTGCTGGCTGGTGCACAAGCGACCCGTACGCCTTGCAAATTTGCCGCGATTTCAGGAAGCGCTGGCCGCAGAGGGCCTTCGCGCGGACGTTCGCGGCAGGGCCGTCCTGGTCGAGTTCTGGTCGCGCCTGTGTCCTCATTCTGAGGAACTCATACCCGAGATACAGCGTCTTCAGGAACAATACGGCGCCGGCGGCCTCCTCGTCATTTCCGTCTGCCAGGACGGGGTGGATTCGGAGCCGCTTGTCAGGGAATATCTGCTCTCCAGGGGGGCGAACTACACGGTGATTTTTGATGACGGCAGAATATCGGATGAATTCCGCGTGCCGGCCGCACCGGCGTTGTATCTTTTCGACGCTAAGGGGCGGCTTGCCGGCCGCAATCTGGATACCAAAGACCTGAAGGGGCTTGAGAGGCTCATCAGGCAGATACTCCCCGAGGGGCCCGGCGAGAGGGCTGTGGCGGCCCCGGACTGACCCGGATTTCACACCTCACACCTCACACCTCGGGAACAGTAAAAGCATACCTTAACGCGAAGTCCTGGCGAAAGATGCCTCACGCCCCCAACACACCATAAGATATATTATCCGACGTTGGCGCCGTGGAAAATGGGGGGGAAGAATTCTCTGCTCTGACGTCTGGGCAAGTCTTTGTCGAAGAAAAACGGCGCCACAAAAGACGCCGCTGGCTGCCGGTGGTTCGTGTTGAGGTTAGTCGATGTTGTCGGGACAGACGGGTTCCTTTTAACTCAGGTTAGCGATGGGTCGTACCCCATTTACCCCTCGGACCCTGACGGGGCCTCGGGACGAGGACCCGGAACGGGCGGAGCGCAGGCCTGATTTATCGGGCCCAGCTCGTAGATGGTGACTGTCATCCTTTCGCAATGAATTACCCGTTTGGACCCTGACCCGTACGGGGAACGGGCGGCCCCGACAGTCATATAGAATAAAACGAGAGTCGGGGCT
>JAUXGI010000098.1 GCA_030622295.1 Planctomycetota bacterium | reverse complement strand
GGTCATCCCGCGTCCAGGGTACATCCTCGGAAGGATGCGGGTTCAGGCCGCACACTGCAAGGCGAGGCTCGCCGACGCCGAAGAATCGGCGCAGGGAGTCGTCAACGATACGGATTGCATGAAGAACGCCTGCAACGGTTACCAGGCGGGGCACGTCTCTCAAAGCGCAGTGCGTGGTCACAAGGCCTACGCGCAGCCCCCCGCCGAGCATCATCATGACAGGCCGTTTTGCACGGAAAGCACGCCCGAGGTACTCCGTCTGACCGACAAAATTCCGATGTGTCCTCTGCACGAACTCCTTGCTCAACGGCGCAGTGACGATGGCGCCGATTCTGCCGGACTGCGCATCGGTGGTTGCCGCATCCAGGTATTCCAGGGCGGCACGGCCGCTTTCTTCGCAGCCCCCCCGATAGAGCGGCCCGCGGAAATTCTTCATGTCAATCAGAGGCACACGTACGGCCGCGCCTGACGGCCCCAGGCAGCGGTGTGCGGTGGCCTCAAGCACGTCCCCGTCGCCATAAACGACCAGGTTCGCCGCGTTCCAGTCGCTTTCACTGAGGATGCGCAGGGCCTTCAGCGCAACCTCCGGCCCTATGCCGCAGGGGTCGCCGATAGTTATGCCGATGGTCGATTTCTTCACGGCTGATGAGATATCAGGAGTCCCGCTTCCCTCTCCGCCAAATCGCCGGTGCGCGATAGTGCCGGCACATTGCCTCTCGATCCTACTTCACGGCGGGGTGCTTCAGGGCGGCGCATATCTGCTCCGCCGCCTTCTTGCCGGAGAGCAGCATTCCGCCGAAAATCGGCCCCATGCGCGGCCCGCCGAACACGGCGCAGACGCTCATGCCGGACACCCACAACCCCGGATATACCTCGCCGGTGTGCTCCACCACGAACCTCTCCCCTGCAGGCGCGTCCATTGGTCCCTCGAAAGGCGGCTTTCCGCGCGAGAACTCCGGCAGAAGGTCGCGCCTGAGAAGATGCTCCACCGCCGCCGCCTCGTGACCCGTTGTGTCTATCACCGCCTTTGCGGCCAACACCAGCGGGTCAACATGATAAACGCCCGAAATTCCCGTACGGTTTACCACGACGCCCGTTACGCGGCCATCCTGTACGCACAGGTCTTCCATCGTCATCAGGTTCAGGATGACCGCGCCGGCCCTGAGAGCCTTCAAACACAGCGCCGACGCCAGTTCCACCGCATCCACAAGATAGAGATTGCCGCGCTTGCGGTCGGTGCGCACCTCTGCGTCCTGCAGGACGGGCAGGGCTTCCTCGTGGAGTACGACCTCGTTCATGCCCATGCCGCCGCCCCATATACCGCCGCCGGTAGACAGTTTTCTTTCAATGATGGTCGTCTTTATCCCCGCCGCCGCGAGATAGAAGGCGGCTGTCATGCCGGCGGGGCCGGCGCCGACGACGACCACGTCGTTTCTCAAGCGGTCCTGAATCTTCTTGTAATACTCCTCAACAATTGCCTGCGATATCTCAACGTCATCGAACATTACTGGTCCTCCGCACCTATGAACGCTTCAACAAGACTCCACAAGAGCCTATCCCGGAAGGCTGCGACCGGAGGGCATCCGCCTGAGGCGGATTCCCGGAAGGCCGCCGAAACGCGCATGATACTCCGAAGAAGCCCTCGTCGTCAAGGGCGGAAAGCCGTCGGAGGCACGTCATTTCTGCCGGGGATGATTAATCGACGCCGCGAGGGGACGGTCAGCAATCTATCCGCCTGAGGCGGACTCCTCATCTTTGAAGCGCGTCCTCGCCTTCCCCGAAAATCGGCGAAGAACCATATTTGGGGATGAAACAGGTTGTATCCTGCTGCGAATGCGAATAGAATCAGAAGCCGGTCGCAGATGGATGCGAAGATTGCAACATTGCGAACCATAACAGCGAGGCAGCCATGAAAGCGATATTGATAACACTCCTGACGGTGCTGACGGCCTTTGCGGCGGCCGGCTGTACGACCAACCCCGCGACAGGCGAGAAGCAGTTGTCCCTCATCAGTGAAGAGCAGGAAATCCAACTGGGGCGCGAGGCCGCGCCCGAAGTCGAGCGGCAGTTCGGCGGAGTACACTCCGACTATGGGATAAACGATTACGTTGCGCGCGTCGGAGGGGCGCTTGTGGCGGAGTGTGAACGTCCTTACCTGCCGTGGACCTTCAAGGTTGTCAATTCGACGGACGTGAACGCTTTTGCGCTGCCCGGCGGCTTTATCTATATAACGAGGGGCCTGCTGCTGGTGATGGATAACGAAGCACAACTGGCATGTGTGCTCGGCCATGAGATAGGGCATGTGACCGCCAGACACTCGGTTGACCAGTTGCAGAAAGCCCTTGGACTGGAGATTCTCATCGCGGCCGTTGGCACAGGCACGGACAGCCCGGACGCGGAAGCGGTCGCGCGCGTGGTGGCTGCGCTGACACAGTTGAAGTTCAGCAGGGATGACGAATACCAGGCCGACGAACTCGGCGTACGATATGCCGTGCGGGGCATGTATAATCCACAAGGCATGATAGACCTGCTCGGCATTTTCCTCGCGCTGCCTTCCACCAGCGGCGGCACGCTCGGGGACATATTCAGTACGCATCCCGACACGCAGAAACGCATCGAAAGGGTGCGGAAGATACTTAAGGATGATTACCCGGGCGTGGCAGACAACCCGATGTACAAGGCCAACACCGCAGAATACCGAACGCAGGTTGACAGAATCCGCTGAAAAGACCTCGCAACGGCCCTTGGCCGCTCCTTTGTCGGGATAAACTTCTGACCCCCTCGCCGTCCCGGCCGATAATTGGTCCCGCTTTTCCAGGGTCCCAGGATACTTCACATTCATCAATTCTATAGGGGGGCGCCACTATGAACTGGCTTACCGCGAAGCGCTGGTCGCCGTACCAGGTCGGTTTGCTTATCGGCGTGCTGTGCTGGATAGCATTCTATATAAGCGACCGGCCGCTGAGTGTCAGCACGGCTTTTGTCAAATCCGCGGCAATGATTGAAAAGGAGGTCGCGCCGGACCATTACGCGCAGAAGGAGTATTTCCAGAAGGACAAGTATGCTCCCACGCCCGATTGGGCCTGGATACTGGTTATCGGCGTATTTGCCGGTGCGCTTTTTTCCAGCCTGGTTTCCCGTGACGTCAGGCCCGAGGTGGTGCCGGCGGTCTGGCGCAGTACCGCGGGGAAGAGCGTTTTCTTTCGGCTGCTTATCGCCTTCATAGGCGGGGTCGTCATTATGTTCGGTGCGCGCATGGCCGGGGGATGCACAACCGGGCACGGCATCAGCGGCGGCCTGCAACTGTCGGTCGGCTCCTGGACTTTCCTGGGCACGGTCTTTCTTACGGGGGGCCTCACGGCCCTGTTGATGTATAGAACCCGCAAGGGCCGGTCGCCGAACCGGCAATAGTACGGCGCATGGTTGTACCACCCGGACAGGCGACTTGAGACATTGGCGGAGGATTCCATGGCTACGATAACATCATTACTTGCAGGACATGAAATCGTTGTCGGACTATGTATCGGTTTCGCTTTCGGCATATTGCTGCACAAGGGGGGCGTTACGAAGTTCGACGTCGTCGTAAATCAACTGCGCCTTCGCGATTTTACCGTCCTGAAGGTCATCCTGACGGCAATCCTGGTAGGGGGTGTGGGCATCTGCGCCCTCAAGGCCGGTGGCGCGGCGGGAACACATCTGAAGCCCACGGTCTTTGGGCCGGTCCTCATAGGCGGGGCGCTCTTCGGCATCGGCATGGCTCTCCTGGGTTACTGCCCGGGGACAGGCGTCGGCTCCGTAGGCGGCGGCAGCGTTCACGGACTCGTCGGGGTAATCGGCATGTTGGCTGGAGCGGCGGCTTACGCCGAGGCATACCCGCACTTGAAAGCATGGGGACTGCTGGACTGGCAAAAAATGGGCGAGATTGCTTTCCCGGAGTTGCTCGGGATAGACACGTGGCTCCTGTGGGCCTTGATGGCAGGGGGAACGGTTCTTCTGTTCCTCGTATTAGAGATTCTAGCCCCTGAAAGGAAACAGGGGTGAGGGCAAGGGGAAGGGCAAGGGTAAGGGTAAGGGCAAGGGCAAGAGTAAAAGGGCAAGGGGCAAGGGCAAGGGGAATAACCCGCATTTCTCACCACGGGATGTAGGGGACGGCCTGAATTTATCCCGAGTCTCCGAGGGAGGCCGTTCCGGGGGGCGGTCTACCCCTCAGGGGTTCTCGTCCCGAGACCCCTTCGGGGTCGAGGGAAAGACCGTCCTCTACATCGCTTGATAATCCGTATTCATTTGTAGCTTCATGCCAAGTCCGTTCCCGTCCGATTCAAGTCCCTGTCCGATGTGAAATGAGGGCCGGGCTGCATGCCGCCGCTATTTTTCGAGCGCGCGCCTGAGCCGGTCGTAAATGCTGTTGAAATCGTCAGTTGTGCGGAAATGTATGGTGATTTTGCCGGACCCCTTGGCGGTTTGTGATATCGTAACCCTATGCCCCACGTGGCCTTGCAGCACATGTTCGATATCCTTTAGGTGTGCCGGTTTACCTTTGCCTCGTGCTCGCTTCAGGCCTGCGCCGCCGCTCCGGCCCGTCTCAGCCACCCGCGCTTCGGTCTCCCTAACAGAAATCTTCTCCTTTATTATCTTGTGGCACATCGCCAGGCGCGCCGGGTTACCCTGGAGCGCAAGCAGTGCCCGCGCATGCCCCATCGTAAGGGTTCCACGTGAAACGTGCGCCAGTATCTCCTCCGGCAGTTCGAGCAGGCGGATGTAATTACTGACGGTTGAGCGGTTCATTCCCAAGCGCTTGCCTATCTCCGAGTGCGTAAGGTTGAACTCGGTCTCCAGCCGGTCAAAGGCCCTGGCTTTTTCGAGCGGGTCGAGGTCCTTGCGCTGAATGTTCTCAAGGAGCGCCATCTCCAGCATCCCGCTGTCGCCTATCTCCCGCACGATGCCCGGTATGGTCGCCATGCCCAGCCGCCGGGCCGCCTCGTAGCGCCGATGACCGACGACTATCTCGTATCCGTCGCCCGCGCCCCTGAGCACGATGGGCTGCAGAAGGCCGGAGGCTGAGATGGAGTTCACGAGTTCCCCAAGTCCCGCCTCGTCGAAGTTCATCCTGGGCTGAAACGGATTGGGCGAGATGGCTCCCACAGGTATTTCACGCACGGATTCACCCGCCCCGGGGCCGCCCTCGGCGGCTCTTTCCCTTTCGGTCCGCGTGTCTCCGGGAACGGCATCCGCAGAGAGGCGGCGCGAATCCGCCTCAGGCGGAAAAGGACCCTGTAGGGCGGAACGCGAGCGAGTGTCCTTTTCAAGGACCTTGAATCCGCGGCCCAGTTTCTTACTGCCTGGCACTGAGTATCTCCCTGGTAAGTTCAATGTAAGCCCGGGCGCCCCGCGAAGCAGGCTCATACCGGACGATCGGCTTGCCGAAACTTGCAGCCTCCGAAATCGCAATGTCTCTGGGAATTATGGTCTTGAGAACTTCATTCGGGAGATGGCTGCTGACTTCCTCAATGATTTCAACCGAATGTTGCAGGGAAGGGTCGTACATTGTGAATAGAATCCCCTCCACCTCCAGCGAGGGATTGCC
>JAUXGI010000244.1 GCA_030622295.1 Planctomycetota bacterium | reverse complement strand
AGGAAAACAGAAAAGGCGAAAGTAAAAGAGCGGGGGTGGCCCGCCTTCTGACTTCTGACTTCTGACTTCTGACTTATTTCCGTTTTGCGGCGCGGGGGCCGTTTTTCTTCGCCGGCTGTTTGCCGCCGGACTTCTTCTTTTTCACCGCTTTCGCCGTCCCGTCGGCGAAGGCGAGTTTCACCGCGTCGTCGATTGTCCGGGCGAACTCGAAGTTCAGGCCCTTGACGGCGTCCGGGTTGAGGTCGTGGAGGTCCTTCTTGTTGTGCCCGGGCAGGATGACGGTTTTCAGGCCGGCGCGCGCCGCGGCCAGCACCTTTTCCTTGATGCCGCCGACGGGCAGCACCTTGCCGCGCAGCGTTATCTCGCCGGTCATTGCGACGTCCGAGCGGACGGGCTTGTCCGTAAGGAGCGATATCAGCGAGACCGTAAGCGTAACTCCCGCGGAGGGGCCGTCCTTCTGGATGGCGCCTGCGGGGATGTGCACGTGGATGTCGATATTGTCGAAGAACGTCTCTTCGATGCCGAGTTCGGCGGCGTGGGAGCGTATGTAGGACAGGGACGCCCTGGCGGACTCCTGCAGGACGCTGCCGAGTTGACCGGTGAGGGTGAGGTTCCCCCTGCCTTTCATCTTGATGGATTCGACGAAGATTATCTCGCCGCCGTTGGACGTCCAGACGAGTCCCGTGGCGACGCCCGGCTCCGTGATGCGCTCGGCGACCTCGGAGTAGAATTTCTGCGGGCCGAGTATCTCTTCCACTTTCTTCGTGGTGATTTTGGCCTTGCCTTTCTTCCCTTCGGCGACGCCGCGGGCCACCTTGCGCATGACGTTTGCAATCTCTCTGCGGAGGTTGCGGACGCCGGCCTCGCGCGTATAGCCGCTGATGAGCGTGGATATGGCGTCGTCGGTGAATTCGAGATTGTCTCCGGTCAGGCCGTGTTCCTCGTATTCCTGCGGGATGAGGTGTTTCTTTGCGATGTGGAGTTTCTCATCGTGAGTGTAGCCCGGCAGGCTGAGGACCTCCATCCTGTCGCGCAGCGGGGGCGGTACGGGGTCCAGGAGATTGGCGGTGGTGATGAACATTACCTTCGTGAGGTCGAAGGGAACCTCCAGGTAGTGGTCGGTAAAGGTGTGGTTCTGCTCCGGGTCGAGGACTTCGAGCAGGGCGGCCGACGGGTCGCCGCGGTAGTCCACGCCGAGTTTGTCGACTTCGTCCAGCATGAAGACGGGGTTGTTTGAACCGGCCTTGCGTATGGCCTGTATGATGCGGCCGGGGAGAGCGCCGATGTATGTGCGGCGGTGGCCGCGGATTTCGGCCTCGTCGCGCACGCCGCCCAGCGACATGCGGATGAACTTGCGCCCCAGCGCGCGCGCGATGCTCATCCCCAGCGACGTCTTGCCCGTGCCGGGAGGGCCGACGAAGCAGAGTATCGGGCCGTGCATGTCTTCCTTCAGTTTCCTGACGGCAAGGTATTCGAGTACCCGGTCCTTTACTTCATCCAGGCCGTAGTGGTCGTGGTCGAGGATTTTTTTCGCGTTCTTTACGTCCAGGTTGTCCTGTGTGGACTTCGACCAGGGCATTGAGCACATCCAGTCCAGGAAAGTGCGCACGACCGTATATTCGGCGGAGCCGACCTGCATCTGCTTGAGGCGTTCCAGTTGCGCGTTTGCCTCCTTCAGCGCTTCCGCGGGCATTTTGGCCTTTTCAATCCTTTCGGCGAATTCCTTTACCTCCAGGGCGTGCTCGTCGCCGACGCCCAGTTCCTGCTGGATTGCCTTGAGTTGCTGGCGCAGGTACATCTCGCGGCTCTTTTTGCTCACCTCGCTTTCCACCTGTTCCTGTATCTTGCTGCCGATCTCCAGGACTTCGAGTTCCTTGTTGAGCGCGACGGTGAGCATTTCGAGTTTTTCTTTCAGCGGTATGTCTTCGAGGAGTTTCTGCTTCTGCTCCTTCGGCATGTTTGTGTTGGCGGCGATGATGTACGCCAGGCTGTACGGCTGCGTGATGTTCGCCAGGGCCACGCGCATCTCTTCGGGGAAGTTGGGTATGAGGTTCGCGATGCGCTGGAACAGGTTGGTGATGTTCCGGGTGAGGGCCTGTATTTGGATGTCTTCGGCGTCGAACGTGTCTTCGAGCAGCCTTATTCTCGCGACGAAGTATGGCTCTTTTCCGGTGATTTCTTCGATGTGGAAACGTTTGAGTCCCTGAATGAACAGGCGGTAGTTGCCGTCCGGGAATTTCAACATGCGGATGATTTTTGCGACGGTGCCATTGGGGTAAAAATCGCCTTCTCCGGGCTCGGCGACGTCGTCGTTCCTGGCGGCCACGACGCCGATAATCTTCTTCTCCAGCAGAACGTCGTCGATGAGTTTCTTCGAGCCTTCCCTGCCGACGACGATGGGCGCTATCATCTCGGGATAGAGCGTCATTTTCCTCACCGGCAGGACGGGCAGTGTGTCGGGGATATGGACCTTTTCCTGCTGCTGGGTCAGGAGCGCCTTTGCCAGTTCGGCGGCGTCGGACTCTATCTGTACTTCTTCGTCTTGCGCTATCTCGTCGTCGTTTTTCTCGTTGTCATCGGGCATTCTTTTCTCCTGTACATGCCTCGGATTTATTTGTTTCCGGATGTGGTTTTTGGAAGTGTAATCACCAAGAATCCGTCCTTGTATCCCGCTTTTATCTTGGCGATATCGACCGGGGGGATGCCCCTGATGACCTTGTCGAAAGGCCCGTAGTTCAGTTCCATCTGGTGGATGCGCGTCTTCGTCCGGGATTCCCGTTCCATCCTGCAGCCGCGGATGTGCAGGCGGTTTTCGATGAGTTTCACCTCGAAGTCGTTCTTGTGCATACCGCCCGCTTCCATGCGGATTACAATGGCCGTCTCGGTCTCGTAGATATCCGTCGGCGGGTCCCAGTGCTCGGCTCCGGGTACCAGGTCCCTGCAGACGAAAGATTCCGTAAAGCCCCGGCGGAAACGTTTAGTTATCTTCTGATAAGACACGCGAGGGTCATCGTCGTATTCGGCCATTACGCCCTCCGATTCCCAGTCGATTTCTCGTTAAGAACGCCGTTGATGATAACAAAGCCGGGCGCGATAGTCAAAGAGAATAACCCGCCCCGCCTTGCGGGGCAGCCCTTGGCTGCTTTTGTACTTTCATCTTGTGTGTTCTTCGAGGCCGACTTTGAAATTACGCAAGACAAAAAGTAGGGGACGGTCTTTCCCTCGACCCAGAAGGGTCTCGGGACGAGGACCCTGAAGGGCGGGACGAGAACCCCTGAGAGGTAGACCGTCCCCCGGAACGGCCTCCCTCGCAGGCTCGGGATAAATTCAGGCCGTTCCCTACATCCCGT
>JAUXGI010000395.1 GCA_030622295.1 Planctomycetota bacterium | reverse complement strand
TTCAGTGTTCCCGCCTGGATGTCGCTTTCGTTCTGTTTCAACTGTATCTTGTGGTCCTCTATGGCCTGTTCATGGGACGCCCTCGCGTTGTTCTCCGAAATTGTCTGCTGGGTCAACTTGTCTTCCAGGGCGGAAGATTCAAGTCTTACAAGTACCTTCTTGTTGACATCTTCTTCGGTAATCACCGTGCCTTCGGGAACAATCTCAATGATCTTGGTTTGTCCCTCGACCCCGGATCTGATTTCAAGCGAATCTTGGGCTTTCAGGCTGCCGCTTTCGAGGACTTTGACAATAAGGTCATCCCTTTTTACGACATATGTGGCCGGGGGTGCCGCGTTTTGACCGGGAAACCCGCGGATAATCAGATACGCCGCCACCGCTATTGCAACAAGCAGCACGATACCCATGATGATGAATCGCATTCGAGATAGTTTAATCCTGCCTATCATTTCCCCGGGGCTTGTCCGTTCCTGTGTTTTCGTTTGCATTTTGGTCTTCCTGCCAGAGGCCTTTCTTGTCGACACGCAGTGTGCCGGTATCCCTGTAGAACTCCATACGAGCGGTTGTGTGGTCCATCAGGGCGCGAATCAACGCGTTTTGCGCCTGGAGCAGTGCGTCCTGCGATTCCAGCAGATCGCGGGTGCTCGCCCGGCCCGCCTGCAGCAGCAGCGTGGTGCTCTCCACGCGCCGCTTCGCGAGTTCCACGCTTTTCTTTTGAATCTCGTAACTTTCCTTTGTCTGCTCCATGGTCCGCCACGCCTGCCGCACCCCAAGTTTCACATTGTCTTTCTCCAGGCCGTAACTCCTTTGCGTGCGCGCAAGGGAGATCAGCGCGGCGCGGTACGTGTTGCGCTCCGCCAGCCGGTCCAGCGGCAGGTCGATATCCAGGCCTGCGTTCCACGTTGACTGGTCGAAACGGAACTCGCCAAACCGCTCCTCCGGCTGGGTCGGTGTGCTGCTTTCGAAGACCAGGCTCACGTCCGCCCCGAGGCCGTTTTCCGCCACGACCACCTTTCGCTCCGCGTCGGCGACCCGGCCCTCGGAATTCATCAGGTCAAGCCTGTGCTCGAGGGCAAGAGATACGGCTTTCCGGGCCGAGAGTTCCGGATGCCTTATGCCGGCTTTGATAAGCGATTGCAAATCCGCCTCATCCAGTTCAACATTTGCGTCGGTGGGCAGGCCGAGAGTGATTTTGAACCTGTCCAGTTGGTCGTAGTACGACTGCACGGCCCTCACCCAGCGGTCCTTCGCGCTCAACTCGTCCTGCTTGGCCTGGTCCACCTGGAACTCGGGCAGCCTGCCGGCCTTTGCAAGCATCTCCGTCCTTTCACGGGCCTCCTTCAGGTTCTCGTAGTTGTTCAGTTCGTTGCGCACTATGTCGCGCTGCTGAAGGACGCGGTAATACCGCGACGCGATATCCACCGTGAGCGTCTTCCTGAACCTGGCGAGAGAACGGACGGCGTAGACCACGTCGCGTTCAGCCTGCTTCAGGTTCTCCTGCACCACCGTCCTGCCCGCCCCTCTCCACAGCGGCTGAATTATCCGGACCGCAAGTATGGATGCGATGGTCCTGCGCGGGTCCCCGGTGAGATAGCGAAGAAACTCCGTGCTGATGTCTATGCCCGCCGTGGCGCCGTCCTTCAGGGTTTTCGACACGCTAAACCCCGTATCCACGGTCAGCGTTTCGCCGCCGGTGTCTTTCTTGTAAAACGCGGACAGAATTCCGCTGAATTGTGCCGAGAATTCGTGGCGTTCTTCCGTGAGCGACAGAGTCGTCAGGTAAACATCTTCCTTTTCCGACTGGTAGTCG
>JAUXGI010000026.1 GCA_030622295.1 Planctomycetota bacterium | reverse complement strand
GTCGTACTGAAGCGCGGCTATGTTGATGAGCGCGGAACTTTACGTCCCGCGGATGTATTGCTGCTCCAGACGGCCGGGGCGAACTCCCTTACCCGTCGTGAGAAACTAAACCCCGTCTGCCGGGTACTGTACTGCCTGTGTATCGATGACGGCGACGGCGACTGGTCCGATGACCCGGTGGCCCACCATGCCTTCCCGGACAGGAATGGGCACGTCAGCCTCTATCGCTGCGTCTGGGGTTCCCCCAGCGCCTTCGACCGGTTAATCCTGCCCGATTGTGTCCGCGATGCCGCGCCGCCCGAAGAATCCCTGCTCGCGCAGGATATCCGTGAACTGGAAATCAGCATTCTTATGAAAGGTGACGATAAATTCACGCGCCGCACCTTTGTCTTTCCGAGCACGGACCCCGGGGAAAAGCCCGTCGTCCTGAAGGTTCGCATGGTTATCTACGATCGCATCGGAAAGCAGGAACACACCGTGCAACAGATTTTTCATCTCGGTGAATTGGAATGTTTTTGAACAGAACAGGGCATACGCGGCCTCCCGCCGCCGCGATCCGGGGCAGTACGCTCGTCCTTGCCATTATATGCATTGCGCTGCTGGCCGCCCTTGCGGCGATGCTCGTACCCCTTGCACTTACCGATTCCGGGATTGTTGCCGCCACGAACCGCAGGAACGCCGCCCGGCATCTGGCCGCGAAGTACTTCGAGTACGGCCTCTCGCTGATACATCACGACACCTTCGGGCGGGACTGGGTGCCGTACAATAACGATGATGGCGACGAAGGATACGATTGGCCGGATGATTCCTTCGGCCCGTACACCCTGCGTGAACTGCGGGATGGCGTGGTCGTCTTCGACGGCCGCACCGACGGCGGCCCGCTTGCAAAAGTCACCCTCCGCATCATCGACCACGAGAGCCTCGCGAATATCAACGTACACGGCAACTTTTACGGGCCGGGCGGTACGACGAACGTCGGACAGGGGGCTTCCACGGGGGAGATTGCCCTGGAACGCGCGCTCGCCTCGGCCGATCTGCCGGCGAGCATTTTCCCTGACCGCTCGGAGGCGGTGGAAGTTGCACACAAACTCGCGCGGCAGATAGTCTCATCTGCACGCTTCTTCGGCCTGCCGCAGTATTTCCCCCGCGGCGAAATGGATCGTATCGACAACCACGCACGGCTCAACTACCACCCGGACTCAGACCCGAACCGTACGGGATTTGCCGAGGCAAACGAGTTCTCGCGCGGGCCGAACGACTTCGCCGACAATACGCAGGCCGATTCCGCGTTCCCCAGTTTTTTCGCGAAGGGAAGATCGCAGACGCGCTTCGGCTTGGATACGGAACTGGCTCTCCAGTACGCGCGTTTCTATCCTGATGACCCGGCCACGCCGGCGGGGCGGATTGAGGATTTTGCGCGTGACCACAACGCGGGGAGACTTATTGAAAAGAACCGGCTCTACCTTCATTGTCTCCGGGCAACCGATGGCGACCAACTGAAGGCTCGCGCAGTATTCGCCGCAATCGCGGAGCGTGTGACCACGGTCTCCGGAGACCCTAACGTGGCTTCGGACCTGACGCCCAGGATCTGTCTGAACGACCCTTCGCCGGAAAACATCGAGCGAATATATAAACTTCTAAAAAAGAAATGCCCGTACATTTCGGAAGGCCGGATAAGGCAGGTGACGGCGAACCTGAAGGCGTATCTATTCTCCACGGGCACACAGCCGGTAGAATCCTTCGATTACTCCTTCCGGGAAACTTACGGCCTGGCACGTTTCCCCCAGTTCAGCGAGGTCTATTTCATTTCCCGCAAGAAGGCCTTTTATATCGAGATAGCCAACCCCTTTAACACGAGGCAACTGGACCCGACGGTCTCGGCCAAGGATATAGCCATCGACATGCGCAACATGGAACTGCGCGTGAAACTGAAAAGCGGCCCGGATATCTATACCGCCGACCTGAACCATACCGGCAGTTACATCAGACGCGGCGAACCTGACGACCCGCGAAAGACGGTTATTTACAAAATAGGCAAAGGCTCAAAGTCCATCATCGGCCTGACGCTGGAGCCCGCCGTGACGATAGAGTCGCCGGCGGATGTGGAATATATTGAACTGTGGTACAAGAACGGAGTGTCAAACCCCTTCCCGGACGGCCCGCTTGACCGGATACCATCCTTTGTGTTTGACACGTGCACGGACAGGAGCATGGAACGTATCGACCTGCTGGCTTCTTCGCAGGAGCGCGCCAACTGGGCTGAAAGCATTGCATCCAAAAAACACTCCCTCAGGGGATACTCATCCGGAGAAGACCGCTCGTTCAACTCGGTCTCAGTGATGACCGCGGATATGCCGATGGCCCCCTATCTCCATGTGGGCGGTGACGGCAACCGCTTCGCGAACGTGGGCGAGTTCTTCAGTCTGTTGACCGTCGGACCGTCTTACAACCCCGATACAGGCATGCCGTTCGACAGCCTTATGGAATTTGTCTCGTTCATTGGAGCCCGCAGGGAACGGGAGAAACTCTTCGCACGACTGGAGAGGTCCGAGAGAGCCGCGTTGTACGACTGCCTGACCGCCTTTTCGCCCCTGCCGTCGGAGTACGTCAACCCGGAAGACCGAAACGTCCGCGAGGGAAGGATAAACATAAACACGGCATGCGAGGGTGTGCTGGCCTCGCTTCCTTTTGTCGGAATAGACGGAGACGAAAATCGCATTGCCGCTTGCGATCTGGTCAGGGAGTTCCAGGACTGTCGGCCGGCGCGCCGCCGGTCTGACCTGATGCGCCTGCACGGGCTTGATTCCGGCGGAAACGATGTCTTCATACCCGCGGACCGCTTCCCGGCGAACTTCGAGGAAGACCCGATGCCCGCGGACCGCGCGGACCACCCGGAGGAGCGCGAGTTCGTGACGGGCGTGCTCGAAAACATGGTCACCGCCAGGTCGAACATGTTCACCCTGTACGTCAAAGTCGAGATAAGAAGCACAGGGGGACAATTGTCGGGCGAGGCACGCCTGGTGGGTATCGTGGACAGGTCCAGGCCGGCCGACCCCGATGCGGCAGTATTTTACCCGCGCCTCCGCGTCATCATGCGGCACTTCCTCGACGAATATGAGTAGGCGCGACCCGGGCGGGTTTGTGCGTTCTTCCGGATATCCGCGTGGTCGCCGCCTGCCTGTTAATCCCCCGAATGTTCTCCGGTTCGGAGGAGGAGGAAGCCCGGCCCGTGCGCGTCGAACCGGGCGCTGCCGTGGAAGAGTGAGGCTGTAACAGCAAAAGGCGCACGCCCACGGCATGAATGCCCGAAGAGTGCGGGCATCATGCCTTTCGTATCTTGTGACGGTTTTCCTTCACGTCGCGGGTGGCGTTGCGCGTGTCTATGACCAGCGGGGCGTGTCGCACGACCCTCTCATAATCCACGTCCGAATGCGCCGTCACTATCACCACGCAGTCCTGCGAGGAGAGCGCTTCTTCGCTCAACGGAACGGATTCCAGTTTCAGGTCGTAATCGCGCATCTTGTGCAGAGCCGGAACGTATGAATCGTGATACGAAATAACCGCTCCGTGCCGCATCAGGAGCGAGGCTATCTCCAGGGCGGGGGACCCGCGCACGTCGTCAACGTCGCTTTTGTAAGCCATGCCCAGCAGCAATATCCTTGAGTTGCGCACGGGCTTTCCGGCGGAGTTCAGAGCCAGTAATATCTTGCCCACGACATATTCCGGCATCGACGTGTTTATCTGCCCGGCCAGTTCGATGAACTTCGTGGGGAAATTGTACTGCCGCGCCTTCCATGCCAGGTAGAAGGGGTCTATCGGTATGCAGTGACCGCCCAGCCCGGGCCCGGGATAGAAAGGCTGGTAGCCGAACGGCTTCGTTGAGGCGGCCTCGACCACCTCCCACACGTCGATGTCCATCTTGTCGAACAGCAACTTCAGTTCGTTCACCAGGGCGATGTTCACCGCGCGGTAGATGTTCTCCAGTATCTTGCACGCCTCGGCGGCCCGGGTTGAAGAGACCGGCACGACCTTTACGACGACTTGCGAGTACAGCGTGCAGGCGACTTCACCGCTCACATCGTCGGTACCTCCGACTACTTTCGGGATTGTCGGCGTGGGGTAAACCGGGTTGCCGGGGTCCTCGCGCTCCGGCGAGTAGGCCAGCAGAAACCCCTCGCCGCACTTCAGCCCCGACGTTTCGAGTATCGGCCTGACAACCTCATCCGTCGTACCCGGGTAGGTCGTGCTCTCCAGGATGACCAGGTGTCCGCGCTTGAGGTTCAGCGCGATTTCGCGGGAGGTGTTCTCGACGTATGAAAGGTCCGGCTCCCTCATCTTGTCCAGCGGCGTGGGCACGCAGACGATTATCGCATCCACTTCCTTCAGGCGTGCGTAATCGCCGGTGGCGCTGAAAGACCCGGCATCGACGGCCTTCGCTATCTTTTCGGACGTGACGCTGTGGATGTATGATTTGCCCGCGTTAATTTGCTCGACCTTCCGCGCATCTACGTCGAAGCCGAGCACGCGGAAGCCCTTGTCGCAGAACGCGCGCATAAGCGGCAGACCCACGTAACCCAGGCCGATTATGCCGACCGCTGCCTCGCGGGATTCGATGCGGCGCTTCAGCGCCTCAATCACGGTTGCGTCTGCCATCCGTCAACTCCTCGCAATGGGTCTGACCCGATGCTCCCGATTATTGCTGGCCGACCATGCCGAGCAGTTTGGTCAATGGCATGAACAGTGCGATAACGATACCTCCCACGGTAACACCCATGACCACGATGAAGAGTGGTTCCATCAGGCGGACCAGGTTGGTTACGGCGGCGTCCACCTCGTCATCGTAGGAGTCGGCGACCTTGAGAAGCATCTTGTCCAGTTCTCCGGTCTCTTCGCCGACGGCGACCATGTTCACGACGATTTCGTCAAACATGCCTGAGGCACGCAGCGGGTCCGCGACGCTTTCGCCTTCGCGGATGGAGTCGTGCACGGTGTCGATGGCGTCCGCAAGGAGCACGTTGTCAATGGAGCCGCGACAGATGCTGAGCGCTTCGAGCAGTGAGACGCCGGACGCCACGAGCGTCCCGAGCGTGCGGCAAAAGCGCGTGACAATCGACTTCCTGGTGACCGGCCCGATAATGGGCATGTTGATTTTCGCCCAGTCGAGTCCTCTGCGCCCGCCGGATGTGCGTTTGAGAACAACAATCCCCGCAATCACGGCTGCAATAACCGCGAACGTGATGAGCAGGTTCGCCGGGTGGAGGTTGAGTTCATCGTCCACGCGCACCAGCCCGATGCGCGCCAGGCTCCAGCGGCTGGCCCCCATGACGGCCTGTGTAATGGGAGGCATTTCAAGGTTCTGCTGTTCGAACACATTTTCGAACTTGGGCACGACGAAAATCATCAGGGCGCTCACGATGATAAAGGCGATACTGCCGATGACAATCGGGTAGACCATTGCGCCCTTGACCTTGTCGCGGATTTTCTGGCCCTGTTCCAGGAACTTCGCCAGCCTGTCCATTATCGTATCCAGCACGCCGCCCGCCTCGCCGGCCCGCACAAGGTTGACGTACAGGCTGTTGAACACCTTCGGATGGCGCGCCATCGCCTCGGAGAGAGACGAGCCGCCCTCGACGTCTTCTGTCACGTCCATCAGCACGTTCTTGAGCACGCCGGGCCTGGCCTGAGTTTCGAGTATCTGCAGGCTGCGGACGATCGGCAGGCCGGCGTCTATCAGGATGGACACCTGGGTGGTGAACTGCGCCAGGTCGCGGCTGCGCACGCCGCTGCCGATGGTGAACGATTTCTTTTTCGCTTCGGGGGCGGCGGCGGCGGGACGAGCGGCGGATTTGGGTTTTATCTCCGTCGGGAAATAGCCCATGCTTTTTATTATGTTGCTTGCCTCCTCCGTGCTGGCGGCCTCCACCTCGTCCGTGACTTCCTGAGCCCGGCTGTCTACCGCTTTGTATACGTATACTGGCATAAGTGCTTCCTTTCTTCTGAAAAGGCCGCGAACTTCTCCGTCTTCAAAGTCAGTCCTTGACGGCCCGAAAAGGCCTTTCTTTATTCTGTCGCTCAACTCCCCGCGACTTCACGGGAAGGGTCTCTGCGCTGCTTATGTGGCCTGGAGCGTCTCTCTCACTATCTCTTCGATTGTGGTCACCCCCTCGAATATGAGCCGCAGCCCTCGCGCGCGCAGCGTCATCATGCCTTCCTTGCACGCTTCATCACGCAGGTCGCCGGTTGACGCCCCGTCGATGATCATCTGCCTGATATGCTCGGAGAGCAGCAGGACCTCGAATATGGCCGTGCGGCCTCTGTATCCCGTGTGATTGCAGTTCATGCACCCGCGCCCGTAAAAGAACTTGTTCTTGCTGACGTCTTCCCTGCGCAGGCCCAGTTCATAAAGCATCGCGTCGGTCGGCTCAAATTCCGTCTTGCAGTTGGAGCATATCCTGCGCACCAGGCGCTGTCCCACGACCGCCTCCAGGGTGGCGGAGATGAGAAACGGCTGCACATCCAGTTCTACCAATCGCGTGACCGTCGTGGGGGCGTCGTTCGTGTGCAGGGTGCTGAATACCAGGTGGCCCGTGAGCGAGGCGTCAATCGCCATCTCGGCGGTTTCCAGGTCGCGGATCTCGCCCACGAGTATCACGTCGGGGTCCTGGCGCACGATCGCGCGCAGACACGTCGCGAAGGTAACGCCTATCTCCTCGTTTATCTCCACCTGCATTATGCCGTCGATATCGTATTCCACCGGGTCCTCGGTGGTGATTATCTTCAGTTCGGGAGTGTTGATGTCCTGCAGCGCCGAATAGAGCGTGGTGGTCTTTCCGCAGCCGGTCGGGCCGGTAACGAGGATGATGCCGTTGGGCTTGTGTATCAGGTCGCGGAACATCTTCAGTTCATCGTCGGAGAGCCCGAGTTGTTCCAGGTTCAGCGAGACGACGCTCCGGTCGAGCACGCGCATTACCACGCTTTCGCCGTGCATTGTGGGCAGCGTGGATACGCGCAGGTCAACCGGCTTGCCGGCGATGGTCAGGGGTATGCGTCCGTCCTGCGGCAGGCGGGTCTCGGCGATGTCCAGCCGCGAGACGACCTTGATGCGGGAGATGAGCGCGAGCGCGATGTGCGGCGGCGGGGGCGCCATCTCGTAGAGCGCGCCGTCTATGCGGTAGCGTATCTTGAACTCGTTCTCGAACGGCTCGAAGTGGATGTCGCTCGCCCTGTCGCGGATGGCCTGGTACAGAATCAGGTTCAGGAGTTTCACGACGGGGGGCAGCGAGCCCATCATCTCGATCTTGGCGATGTCTATTGCGCCGCCTTCCGCGAGTTCCTCGGTCTGTTCCAGTTGCTGGATGACGGTTTCGATGGACTCGACCTGGTCTCCGTAGTAGCGTTTGAGCGCGCGGTCGATCGCGCCTTCGTTGCTCACCGCGCCCTTCACGGAGCAATCGAGCATGAACTTCAGTTCGTCGAGAAGCCCGACGTTCAGCGGGTCCGACATCGCCACCACCAGCGTGCCGTTCTGCGTCTCCACCGGCACTATCTTGTATATGTTCGCTATCGACGGGGGGACCTTCTCGATGGTTTCGGGCGAAATGGAGATTTCGTCCAGGTTGACTATCTCCATGTCCCACTGAGCGCCCAGCGCAAAGAGGATTTCCTCCTCGGTCACTTGGCCCTGCTCCACGAGTATCCTGCCTATCGCGCCGCCTTTGCTTTTCTGAATCTCGAGCGCTTCCTGGATCTGGCCTTCGGTGACCAGTTCCATATCTTTCAGTATCTGGCCGATGCGTTTTCTCGGTTCAGCCATTGTCGCCTCTCGGTTTCGCGGGTTCAGCGGTTCGCACCTGCGGCTTTCATGTGTCGGCTGCAAACTTGCTCAGGATTGCCTGTGGATTCACCGCCTTCTCCAGCATATCCTCCCTGGCGATATATCCGTCCGTGTATAGTGAAAAGAGGTGCTCGTCAAGGGTCAGCATTCCCTTGTGGCGGCCTTTCAGGATTTCATCGTTTATCCGGTTGGTCTTCCTTTCACGTATGAGATTCGCGATGGCGCTTGTCAAGTACATTATCTCGAACGCCGCCACGCGGCCCTTGCCGTCCGTCATGGGAATGAGCACCTGCGATACCACGCCCAGCAGGCCGACGGAAAGTTGTATGCGGATTCTCTCTTGTTCTTCTGAAGGGAACTGGTCTATGATTCGCACAATGGTGCTTGCCGCGCCGCTCGTGTGCAGGGTGCCGAAGACGAGGTGGCCCGTTTCCGCGGCGGTCAGCGCGGCGCGCGTCGTCTCCAGGTCGCGCATCTCTCCGACCAGAATCACGTCGGGGTCTTGCCGAAACGCCCTGCGCAGCCCCTCGGCGAAACCGGTCACGTCAGTGCCGACTTCTCTTTGACTTATCAGCGACTTCTTGTGCTCGTGGTAAAACTCGATTGGGTCCTCAATGGTGACTATGTGGTAGTCGTAGTTTGAATTCAGGTAATCTATCAGCGTGTTCAGGGTCGTTGTCTTGCCGCAGCCCGTCGGGCCGGTAACCAGGAAAAGCCCGCGGGGGCGGCTGATGACGGACTTGATGCTGTCGGACAGGCCTATTTCCTCAAACGTCATTACCTTGCTCGGTATCAGCCTGAGCACCAGCCCGATTACCCCCTTTTGTTTGAAGACGGCCACCCTGAACTGCCCCTGGCCCTTGTACGCGTAACTGAAGTCCGCCGAGCCGCACTCTTCCAGTTCTCTCTGTTTGGCCTCGGACGTGATCTCCGTCATCATCTTATGCGTCTGTTCGGCCGTCAATGCCGGGGAGTTTACGGTGCGCAGCCTACCCGCCAGGCGCAGTACCGGCGCCCTGCCCACGGTCAGATGCAGGTCCGACGCTCCACGTTCAATTGCGAGTTGCAGTAGTTTTTCAATCATGTCTGCGGCCCTCGGCTGGAGGGACTGTCACTATTTACGGAATTCCGCGAGCGGTGCGAGTGGAATTCGTAGAATAGTGACTGTTCCTCCAACCCGCATTTCTCATCAGAATTCTGTTGCGTGCGATGCTCGGGGAGTCAGACCCGTTCCCGCCCCGCGAGGCGGGGCT
>JAUXGI010000226.1 GCA_030622295.1 Planctomycetota bacterium | reverse complement strand
GGCGGGACGCTCTGGTACGGCGGCCTGGACTGGATGACCCACGGGATGTACGAATTAAACGCCCTGGACATCGGCCTTGTGCCCGAGCCTTCGACGGTCATCCTGATTGTCGGCACAGGTCTGGCCTTCGGCGCAGGCGTCCTTCGAAAGAGGCTGTCCAGGTAGACAGACACAATCCCTTGTGAGAAGTCCGGTCCCGAGTTTTTGGGGCCGGTTCTTCTTGTGACTCAAGTTGACGGTGGCCGGCCGGCGGCTGCCGGATTGACGAGGCGCTTGAAGGTATTGCCGCGCTCTTCGAAGTTGGCGAACATGTCGTAGGATGCCGTGGCAGGGCTGAGCAGCACGCAGCCGCCCGGCTCGGCCAGCGAGGTCGCCCGCCTTACCGCCGCCTCGAAATCCGTGCCTTCTTCAAAGACCCGCAGCGCGTCCGCGTTCCCGCACCTGCGCAGTTCCGCCGCTATCTGAGGACCAATAGTCCCTACCAGGACAACCGCCTTGCATCTGTCTGCTATTTTCCGGGCCAACGCGGACAGCGGAACCTTCTTGTCATACCCCCCGGCGATGAGGATGATGGGGCCCTCGAGTGCATCGAGCGCGGCGATGGTGGATTCGGGCGTGGTCGCTATGGAGTCGTTGTAATAACGCACGCCGCCTTCCTCGTGGAACAACTCCAGCCTGTGCGTCACCCCGCGGAACGTGCGCGCAACGCGGCGAATGGTTTCGGTCCTCACACCCAGCACCAGGGCCGCAGCCGAAGCCGCCAGAAAGTTCTCCACGTTGAAGATGCCGGGCAGCAATATATCGTCTCTATCGCATATCTTGCCTTTGTCATAACCTATCCTGAAACGCAGCGTGGAGCCGGCCAGGTATGTTCCCTTGTGCACCTTGCCCTGTGAAGAGAAACGCAGAACGCGCGCACGCGCAGCCTCGGCCCAGGACGCCAGGCGGTCATCGCGGGCGTTTACGACGAAAATGTCGCCGTCGCGCTGATAGTCAACAATTGCCCGCTTCGCTGCGATGTAATTTTCCATTGTCTTGTGGCGGTCCAGGTGGTTGGGCGAGATGTTGGTGACGACGGAGATGTGCGGGCTGCGCTCGATTGCGCGAAGGTCTTCCAGTTGGAAACTGCTCAGTTCAAGCACGACGATATCTTCGGCGGTCATCTCCTCAACCCGCTCGATGAGCGGCGCGCCGATGTTGCCGCCTACGTACACGCGCAAGCCGGGACCTCTGAGCATCTCGCCGATTAGCGTGGTCGTGGTGGTCTTTCCGTTGGAACCGGTCACGCCGATTATCGGTGCGGGGCAGAGTTTGAAAAAGAGGTTTGTCTCGGTTTCGAAGGGCACGCCGTGCTCGCGCGCGAGTTCCAGGTACGGCGAGTCGCGGGGGACGGCGGGATTAACGATGACGAGGTCGGCGTCCGTGAAATCCGAGTCGACATGGCGGCCGAGGACGAAGCGCACATCAACGCCGCGCAGTTTCTCCAGCGAGACGGCAAGTTTACTCTCGTCCTTGAGGTCGGCCACGGTGACCCTGGCGCCGTGGCGCGCGAGGAACCGGGTGATTGCGACTCCGCCGCCGAACAGGCCAAGCCCCATTACAATGACACGTTTGCCGTTGAAATCGCTCAACACCGATGTGACCTATTGGAGCAAAAACAGGGACTGAATCGGATTGTAACGGACACGCGTATGGCGAAAGACGGGAGACTGTCTCACAGGCATCACCGAGGATACCGGCCTTCAATTTCTCTGAGTTCGCGTCTACGGTCCTTCGCGTTCCCTGCGGCGAAATTCCTCGGCCTGCTCGATGAACTTTCTCACGTCCATCTGTGGTTCGGGCTCGAGTTTGAAGAGGAAGTTGTGGTGGTCTTCCATCTTTACCGGCAGGATAAGTTCATAAAACAGGTCGAGCGGAAAGTACTGGTACCAGGGCGGGCTAATGCGCTCCAGCGTGCTGATGGTCTTGTACCCGTCGGCGATAACGGTGATGCGCCGCGTGCCGTAGTGCACGAAATTCAGCGTGTAGGGAGTGGTGCCCACTTCCTCGTTGTCGATGAGCAGGCGCGCGCCGGGCGGGTCGGACTTGATCGTGATGAAGCGCTCGACGCCGTACTCCCTGTTAATATATTTCTTCATGCAGCCGCAAGAGGCTACAAGCACGGCAGCCGCCAGGGCGAGCATGGCGAACCTGACTGGACGATGCGTATTCATGTTTCTACTGTCTCCGCTTTCAGTTCATTCGGGAGCGCAACGGCCCATGAGAGCATATAAGAATTCTGGATTTTCACACGTCTCCAAGTTCCGCGAGGGGACAGTCAACAACCTATCCGCCTCAGGCGGATCGGCGAGGGGGTCAGACGCTGAGGAGGAGTCCCGACTTGTCGGGACGACGGGAAGGGTCTGACTCCCCGAGTCTCCTTTCTATCATCATGTCCAGGACAACATCCGAAACTGCGGCCTTGATTCCATCAATCTTGCCGTCGAACACGAGTATGAAATCGTAGTCCGACTCCTCCGTATAATCGCCCCTGGCGCGGGAACCGAAGAGGATGACCCGCTTCAGGCGCTCCCCGAAGCGTCCCCTGACGCGAGAAAGGAATTCGTCTATGTTTCTGTCTCTGGGCCTTTGCGGCATTGCCTACCTGCCTGCTTCCTTGAGTGACATGTCTATCCCTATGCCTGCGGCGAATATCAGTTTCCGCATGTCATCCGGCATGTCCGGCTTTGATATGCTTACGACATAATTGTCGGCCGACGTGAAGAGTTCCTTCGCGATGCCCGCCCATTTTTTTGTGACCTTCGCCAGTTCCACGCCGGAGGAATCTTCCAGTGAGAAATTCCACCCCTTCCAATCGCCCTTAAGAGTGGCAAACCGACTACCGGAAGGCTCCATCAGGTGGAACTCCGGCTTGAGCAGTTTGAATTTCTGCCGGTACATCCCCAGCGGCCTGCCGTCGCTATCATAGACGGAGATATTCGACCTGAAAAATGTGAACGGCCTCTTGAGGGTCAGGAGCCTGTTGCCGGCAGCGTCGAGGAAGTTGACCGTGAATGACAACCTCGTTTTCCATGCCGTAAACTTCAGCACTTTCTTGAAAAAGCCCGGCACGTCCTCCAGCACCTCGCCGATCTTCTGGCCCTGCTCGTCGAACAGGTCGTAGGCATTTGCGGCCTTGAAGTAGCGGACGCGCTCCCTGACAAGGATAACATTGCGCTTGAACAGGTCTTCCATCCTGCTTCTCCGAAATGAGTTAAGGTGTGCCTGGAATCGGGGGAGTCAAGCGCAAGCCGACGCGCTCACTTTTGGCGGAGAGGCCGGGATTCGAACCCGGGGAGGAGGTAGATACCCCCTCAACAGATTAGCAATCTGCCGCTTTCGACCGCTCAGCCACCTCTCCGCGCTCAAGGAAAATTATAGCACCACCGCAGACAAAGTCAAACACAAAGACGGAAGGGGGAGCATGTAAGAATCCTGGGAAGTGAGCGACGGGGACTGTCACAATTACGGAACCTCGCGAGCCGTGCGAGAGAGGTTCGTAGATTGTTGACTGTCC
>JAUXGI010000346.1 GCA_030622295.1 Planctomycetota bacterium | reverse complement strand
GGCAAGCGACATGGCCGCCTACATAACAGGGGAAACGATAAGGGTAGACGGTGGAATGGCAATGTAGTATCTGTTGCCGGAAGTCGATTTTCACCGCGAGGGGGTCTGACTCCCCGAGCGCGCATTCGAAGGTCCGAACGATGAAGTGCGACAAAGAGACGGCATCCCTTTACCTGAGCGACATGCTCGGCGAGGCGGAGCGCGCCGGGTTCGAGCGGCACCTCGAAGAGTGCGGGGAATGCCGCGCGGAGGTTGAGCGCTACCGCCGCATGATTACACTGCTGCGGGGCCTTCCCCGCGCACATGCCCCGGCAAACCTTCGCGCATCCGTCATGCGGAAGGCGGCCGCCATTGAAGAAAAGGCGGCAGCCGGAAGAAGCCTGAGGGGCCTCTTCGGACTGCCCGCATTCCGGGCCGTTGCGGCGGTGCTGGTGCTGGCCGTCGGCGTGGGCCTGGCATTCTACGCGTACTATTCCTCTCAGGACATGGGCCTGCATGTCGCCGAGCGACCCGCAGAACACAAGGCCGACGGCGTTCCGCCCGCACGAGGCGATGAAGCAGGCGCCTTTGATACCAGGAGCGGTCGGGATGTCATCCCGCCGGCCATGCTGCGTGACCATATTGCCGGTGATGGCGCGGTCGACGGTTTGCCTTCGGCCCGTACGCTTGCGGATATGCCGGGCGGAGTCGAGCCGACCGTGTACTACGCAAACATCATTAACGTGGACCGGGCACTGGAAAACATGTCTTTTGACGAGTTAAATAAACTTGCCACGGGGGACCACCGTGCCCTCCTCAGGTTTGCGGTGGTAAACTCCGATCCCAAGTTCAATGAGGCGCTTGCGGCTTCACCCGGGGACTACAACGTTTACTATCAACTTACGCAGAAGCGGGTTCTTGTAAACGCGCTTAACAAGGCCGACAGCCTGGACAAGGTTTCCACAATGATGAAAGCGGTAGCGCCGGCACAGGTCAAAGAGAAAGCCCTGGAGCCGTCCGAGGCGGAAGACGCCGAGGGCGCAGAAGGCGAAATGGAAATGGGGGCGACTGCCGAGATACCTGAAGCAGAGAGTTCCGACAGGAATCTCCGGCTTGAACGCGAAGCGCGCCCCATGTCTTACCGGTACAGGTTTCAGCGCGAAAGCGGCAAGGACATCGTGGTCTTCTTCCTGCAGGAGTTGACCCTCTCGCCGCAGGCGGCCACGGGCCGCAAGGCCGTGCTCGACGAAGAAACGAAGGCCGACCTGAAACTCGTGTTCGACAACCTGCCGACCCTTGAAAACTACAGCGTGGAAGATTTCGCGAAAAACGGCCTCGTCGTCACGCTGAGCGAGGAGGAGTTCCTGCGCCTCCTGAAATACATCAGGGACGTCGGCGGCATAAGAGCGGAACTCGGCCCCGTTCAGGCAAAACTGAAGATAGAAGAGATGAAAGACATGAAGGGCGGAATGGCGGAAAAAAAACGGGAAATCCGCGATCCTTATGCTGTTGACCTCCGCATCGAAGTGCTCGGCGAGTAGAATATTGAAATGTCCCCATAACAGCAAAAGGGGCCTGACCCCTTTTGCTGTTATTCCATGAGGCAGGCAACGAATATGAGCAGGGTAATTATTGTCATCGGGTCTCCGCGGGCGGAGGGCAACTCGGACATTCTGGGGCGGAGGCTGGCGCGGGGCGCGCGCGATGCGGGCGCCGAAGTTGAAATCGTTTACGCCGCCGATTTGAACATCAAGCACTGCACGGGCTGCCTGAGATGCAATCTCGTCGAGAAGTGCGTCTTGCGAAATGACGACTGGGCGGCCTTCGCGGAGAAGTTCACCGCGTGCGACGCGGCGGCATTCGTCACACCCATCTACTTCCACTGGATGACCTCGCACCTCAAGGCGCTCATAGACCGCTTCCGTTCGCTGATGCGCGTGCAGATAAGGCCGGACGGCCTGGTGCACACGCCGACCTCGAAGATGCCGCGTCGTTGCGCCTATATAAGCGTTCTCGGTTCGCCGCGGGAAGACGACGCGCTGCCGGTGATGCGCTTCTTCCGATATGTTACGGAGATGTGGCGCGGCGAAGTCGTCGGTGAAATGATAGCGGCGAAACTGGCCCTGCGAAAGCAGGTCGGCATGAGCGGGGAAGAACTGGCCGGGATGTTTGCAAAGATGGGCCTGGGCGCGGATCTTGCGAAATCATATCACGAAACTTATCAGGATTACCTGCGCCGGGCGTACGAAATGGGCCGCGCCCTCGCGGTTGACTGATTTGAAACAGCCGACCGCGGAAAGAACGGAGAAAGCAAAATAAACAGGGACTGAAGGGGACCGGACCAGTGGATAGTTCTTAGCCCGGCCTCATTCGCCCTTCAAGAAATCTTCCTTGTTCTCTTCCCACCACT
>JAUXGI010000291.1 GCA_030622295.1 Planctomycetota bacterium | reverse complement strand
TCGCCGGCTGAACCGAGATATTAGATGCTGGAGGCCAGATGGCGAGAGTACGATCCTCGGGCCGACCGGATGCCAACTGCGCGGCTTCCTGGTATCTTACATCTGGAATCCAGTGTTGTGTCAATGTTGAACCCGCGGGTTAAGACGCTTTGGGGATATGCGACAGGGGGTCAGACCCTTCCCGTCGCTTCGCTCCTCCTCAGCGTCTGACCCCCCTGACAGCGCGAGGCAACGTAATGAACATCAGACCAGAAGAAGTAAGTTCCATCATCAGGAAAGAAATCGAGTCCTTCGGCAAGGGCATGGACGTCGCCGAGGTCGGCGAGGTCGTCCAGGTGGGCGACAACATCGCCCGGGTCTTCGGACTCGACAACGTCATGGCGGGCGAACTGGTCGAGTTCCCCCTGCCGGACGCCGAGCCCGTGATGGGCATGGTGCTCAACCTCGAGTCGGAAAGCGTCGGCGTGGTCATCATGGGCTCCGACGAACACATCAAGGAAGGCTTCGAGGTCAGGCGCACCGGCAAAATCATGTCGGTGCCCGTCGGGGACGCCATGCTGGGAAGGGTCGTCGACTCCCTGGGCCGGCCCCTGGACGGCAAGGGTGAGATTAATACCGACAAACGCCGCAACGTAGAGCGTGTCGCGCCGGGCATCGTCAAGCGTGTTGACGTCTGCGAGCCTGTCCAGACGGGCATCAAGTGCATAGACTCCATGACGCCCATCGGCCGTGGCCAGCGCGAACTCATCATCGGCGACCGCTCCACCGGCAAGACCGCCATAGCAATCGACACAATCATCAACCAGCGCGACACCGACATGATATGCATATATGTCGCCATTGGACAGAAGCGCAGCAGCGTGGCCCGCGTGGTAAAAGTTCTGGAAGACCACAAGGCGATGGACTACACGACGGTTGTCGCCGCCACGGCCAGCGAGCCCGCGGCCTTGCAGTTCCTGGCTCCTTACGCCGGCTGCGCCCTGGGAGAGGAATTCCTCGAAAAGGGCAAGCACGTACTCGTCGTTTACGACGACCTCACCAAGCATGCCCAGGCGTACCGGGCGGTGAGCCTGCTGCTGAGGCGTCCGCCGGGGCGTGAGGCGTACCCCGGAGACGTGTTCTACCTCCACTCCCGCCTCCTCGAGCGCGCCATCAAGTATTCCCCCGCACACGGCGGCGGCTCCCTTACGGCGCTGCCCATCATCGAGACGCAGGCGGGTGACGTGTCGGCATATATCCCGACCAATGTCATCTCCATCACCGACGGGCAGATATACCTGGAGACGGACCTCTTCTACCAGGGCGTGCGCCCGGCCATGAACGTGGGCATATCGGTATCGCGCGTCGGCGGCGCCGCGCAGGTGAAAATGATGAAGCAGGTCGCGGGTATGCTCAGGCTGGACCTGGCGCAATATCGCGAACTGGCCGCGTTCGCGCAGTTCGGGTCCGACCTCGACGCGGCCACGCAGAAGCAACTTTCTCGCGGGGAGCGCACCGTGGAGATACTGAAGCAGGACCAGTATGTACCGATACCTGTTGAGTACCAGGTGGTATCGGTCTTCTGCGCGACCCAGGGCTATCTTGACTCCACCAGCGTGGAACATGTGCGCCAGTTCGAGAGCGAACTGCATGAATTCCTGCGCACCAGGTTCCCCACGCTGATGGAAACCCTGAGCGACAAGAAGGAATTGACGGATAAACTGAAGAAGGCCCTGGGCAACGCCGTAAACGAGTTCAGGGAAGGTTTCGTGGGCGTAACCAGAACCATAGGCGGCGCAACCATGGCCAGGGGAAAAGAGCCTGAACGGAAGACGACGTCGCAAGAAAAAGGGGGAGAGGAAGAAGAGGAAGCAGAGCAAGAAGGAGAAGAGGAACACGAAGCCGTAATGAATACCAGCGGAGATTAATCTATGGCGACGATGCGCGACATAAAGAGGCGCATCAAGAGCGTCGGCAGCATAAGGCAGATAACCCGGGCCATGAAGATGGTCGCCGCGGCCAAACTGCACCGCTCCCAGGAACGCATGCTTGCCATGCGGCCTTACGCCACGGAGGTCGAGCGCCTGCTGCTCCTTGCCCTGCCGCAGATGGAAGGGCTGGAACATCCGCTCCTGGTAGAGCACGGGAAAGTGCGCAGGGTCGGCGCGCTCGTCATCTCCAGCGACAGGGGGCTGTGCGGAGGGTTCAATTCCAACCTCGTGAGAAAATTCAACGCCTTCCTCCGGAAAAAAAAAGGCACGGAAACTGCCGTTATCTCCGTCGGGAAGAAAATCGCCCGATACGCCGCGAAACACGCAGACGTGCTGGACTCCTACACGGATATCTTCGACGAACTGTCATACACAATGGCGTTCAAAATATCCGAGCGCCTCAACAGGCACTTCACCGACGGTGATGTGCAGGAGGTATACCTCATATACAACCGGTTCAAGTCGATGATGTCCCAGGAACTGATAGTAAAGAAACTGCTGCCGTTTGACGTGGTGTACCTGAAGTCGCTCATCCCGCCGGAAGAGCGCACGGACGAATGGGAGAAATATGAAATCGAGCCGGAGGGGCTGGAGTTCGCCGACGCGCTCCTCTCAAGGTACCTGGCGACGATGGTCTTTCGCGCGCTGCTCGAATCGTACGCCAGCGAACTGGCCGCGCGGATGACCGCGATGGGAAACGCCACACGAAACGCCGAGGACATGATATCCAGCCTGAACCTGTCGTTCAACAAGGCGCGCCAGGCGGCCATCACGAACGAACTGAATGAGATAGTCGGCGGCGCGGAAGCCCTGAAAGGATAAAGACAGACATTAGTAGTTCGTCAACCTTAACACTATGGGTTGAATACCGTGTGAAGGCTTTAGCGAGGGGGTCAGGAGTTTATCCCGACGAAGGAGGGGCTGAGGAGCAGCCTTCGGCTGTCTTTTCCTTTCGCGCCCTCTCTTCTCGGACATTATT
>JAUXGI010000042.1 GCA_030622295.1 Planctomycetota bacterium | reverse complement strand
TTCCTTTTGAATCGAGGGGTTTTTTGCTAGATTTGTCCAACCCAAACCATATCCGTCAAAAACACGAGACAGAAACAATGAAAATGAAGCGTACGCATACGTGCGGAGAACTGACGGCGGAGGCCGTCGACGCCGAGGTGGCGCTCTCCGGCTGGATTGGGAGCAAGCGCGACCACGGCGGTATGCTGTTCATCGACCTGAAGGACCGCTACGGCATAACACAAGTCGTATTCGACCCGCAGCGCGACGGGTCGCTCTACGCCGAAGGCAAAGAACTGAAGCCGGAGTCGGTCATCAGCATACGCGGAGCGGTCCAGAGACGGCCGGAGGGCAACGTGAACCCCGACCGGAAGACCGGCGAGATAGAGGTCGTCGTCGAAGAGGTAGAGTTGCTGAACCGTTCTGAGACACCCCCGTTTGAAATAGTCGATGACTGCGGCGCGTCCGAAGAACTGCGCATGAAATATCGCTACCTGGACCTCCGGCGCGACGTTATGCGAGAGAACATGGTCTTCCGGCATCGCGTCTACCAGTCGATGCGCCGTTATCTGTCCGGGCAGGGCTTCATCGAGGTCGAGACGCCCACACTGATAAAGAGCACGCCGGAAGGCGCGCGCGATTACCTGGTACCCAGCCGCAAATTCGCCGGACGTTTCTTTGCACTGCCGCAGTCGCCGCAGATATTCAAACAGTTGCTGATGATTGCCGGGTTCGACAAGTATTTCCAGATAGCGCGCTGCTACCGCGACGAGGACATCCGCGCGGACCGCCAGCCGGAGTTCACGCAACTCGACGTTGAGATGTCGTTCGTCGATGAAGACGACGTAATGGCGATGAACGAAGGGCTGCTGAAGTTTCTGATGAAGGACCTGCTCAACGTTGAAGTCGGCACGCCCTTCAAGCGTCTTCCGTTCGACGAGGCAATCGGGAAATATGGTCTTGATGCGCCCGCCATTCGGTTCGGCATGGCGCTTGTGGACGTGAGCGACGTGTGCGCGGACGCGGGCTTCAAGGTGTTTCAATCCATTGTCGCTTCCGGCGGCATCGTCAAGGGCATCAACGCCAAAGGCGCTTCCAACTATTCGCGCAGGCAACTGGACGAACTCACGGCATACGTCGGCGAATACGGCGCGAAGGGCCTGGTATGGTTCAAGGTGGAGAGCGAAGAGGGCGCGGACGTGCTCAAGTCGCCGACGGCGAAATTCTTCGACGCGGCTCATCAGGGGAGAATTATTGAAAGAATGAGCGCCGAGGCCGGCGACCTGCTGCTTTTCGTGGCGGACAAGCCGGAGGTGGCTTCCACCGCCGTCGGCAGGCTGCGCGTGCACCTGGCGCGGCAACTCGACTTGATTCCCGGGGACACCTTTGAATTCTGCTGGGTGACGGAATTCCCGATGTTCGAGTTCAACGAGGAGTTCGGCTGCCTGGCGGCACGCCATCATCCTTTCACATCGCCGACCGAGGGCACGCTTGACGACCTGGAGAAGGAACCCCTGCGCGTAAGGGCGCGGGCGTATGACCTCGTGCTGAACGGCGTGGAGATTGCCGGAGGGAGCATTCGTATCAACACGCCGGAGTTGCAGCGGCGGGTGTTCAGAGCGCTGGGCACGGGTGAGGAGGAGGCGGACGAGAAATTCGGCTTCCTGATAGAGGCGCTCAAGTACGGCGCTCCGCCGCACGGGGGAATCGCTTACGGGTTCGACAGGTTTGTGGCGATACTGCGCGGCATAGACAGGATACGCGACGTGATAGCGTTTCCGAAGACTACGACCGCGCAGTGCCTGCTCAGCGGTGCGCCGGCGGCGGTGGATGAAAAGCAACTAAAAGAACTGAAACTGAAAATCATCAGGGATGTGTAGGTTGCGGTGACATCGAGTATCTGCCTCCCTCCCGGGCCGGAAGCCCGCATTCAGGAGCCGCCTTTCCCTTTCAGCATTTCATCGAGCAACTTGATTTCCTCCTCCATTTCCTTCCTTTCTCCCTTCAGCACGCAACCGCCGTACGTCGGTGAGCGGAATTGCTCCATCACCTTCTTAAGGCGGTCGATTGCGCCGAGCATTGAATTGGAACAACGCATACGCCCGGCTTCCAGTCTTTCCCGCTCGTATTTCGCTTCCAGTTTTTGCAATTCCATTGTAAGCCGTATCAGTTTCAGCTTGTTTCTCTGGACGAGCAGGGACATGTATTCACGGCATCCCACGAGGTAACTCCGTCGGGCCGCGAGCATTCCGGGGATGAAGGTGTTGTTCATAAACTCCGCCGCCTTCTTTTGCAGTTCCTTTGCTTCAATCCGCACGGTGATTGTAACCCTGTTGTCTTTGAACCGGACCTGCGCGTCGCCTGCGGCGGACCACAGCAGGCCCGCAAGTTGATTCTGCCATGTATCGCCATCTTTGTCTGAACCGGCCTGCTGCCTGAGGAATTGCGCCATCTTTTTCGCGGCTTTTTTCCAGTCGGCGGCATCAGGGTTGACAAGGGCGGTTGCGACCAGGTTCAGTGAGCCGTCATCCCCGATTGAGGCCGAGGCGCGCCATTCCCGGCAAACGGCAAACGGCAGCACAAGCGGCTCACTTTTCAGGTAGTCTGAAACGCCCGGCACCGAAAGGCATAGAAGCCAGAATTGGCTCTTGACCGTTTCCCTGCTTGAGACGGACAGCCTGTGCATTTTCTCGTTTTTGATAAGAGCCTTGGAACGACGGCCCAGATGGTCGAGGATGTTCTTGACGCCCGCCCTGCGATCCGGGCCGAACAGCGCTATCGAGTACGTGTCGCCGGTAAAGCCGCAGCAGAAAGGAATTGAAACCTTGTCGTCCGTACCGATTAAAAATCCTTTGGCGAACCTTTCAGGCCCGGCCATGAAGACTTCGCCGAAGAAGCGTGCCTGCATCCCGCTGTCGTACCTTCCCTGCGCTATTACTCCCCACCAGCCCCTTTCAGCGGACGCGCTTTCGGAAGCGACGAAGAAGATTTTCTCCGTGTAGTATTCTCCTGCGCCGGTTCTCAGGATATCGCGCCAGCGCATGATAAGCGGGCTGTTTCCGAGCGGTCTTTCCGGCAGAAAGGCGTTCGCTCCCGCTCTTAATCCTTGAATATCCGCGCAAGCCAGGGCGGCGGTGTCCAGGGGAAAATCCTTCGTTGAACCCAGCACGATCAGCAGTTTCGTGTAGTCGTCCATTGCACGGGCGAAATCGTCGCGAACTTGCCGCAATTTTTCCCCGCCGAGCACGGGTTTGAGGCCGGGGGGCTGCAGGAATTTGCGCCAGTTGATACCTGCCGACTCGCCGACACCGTAAATTTCCCGCAGTGTCTTATCGGCGAACGGGAGCAGATTTCCCCCAGAGGGGGCTGTCTCCAACTCGGCAAGGGAGACACGCGACAGAACGCGCAGCCATGTGGCGTCCGTCGCCGTCGCGGCACACCTCCTGAGGAGCAACAGGTCCAATTCCCGGCCCAACACACCGGCGAACTTCGCAAGTGCGTCGAGTTCCCTGCCCCGGGCAAGTTCAATGCAGACACGTATCAGGGCGCGGTTCTGCCTGATGTCCCCCCCGCCGGGCCTGATTGCCGCGAGGTCATTTATCAGTTCGCTCAGTATTTGTCTGTCGCCGATGGTCACGAGGGCCTCCGCTGCCGCATTCTCTATTGCGGGCTTGCCGATGACCAGCAGTTGCGTTAACACCGGCACCGCCTTTGCCGACCTTTCTGCCCGCAGCGCCCAAACCAGCGCGCACAGCAACTGAACCTTTGCATGCGATTGAGGGTCTTTCTCGCTGTTGTCTATTATTCGCTCACACCGGAACCTGATTTCGAGGTCATGCCTGCCCTCTAAGGCCTCCCGCACGTATTTCAGGACGGGCGGGCCGAGTGATTCCAACGCTTTCTGGGCGGCTTCGCGCTCGTAAAAGTTGTCGTGGCCCAGTTGCGTTATGAGACCATTGACCGATTTCCTGTCGTACGGCATGAGGCGCTTCAGGAGGGCTTCTTCGTCGAGTGTGATATTGTGCTGTTTGAGGACGGCTTCGCAGTCGAAGGCTTGGCCGGGTGGTGGGTCGCCGCTGGCGAGGAGCGTCAGCAGGAGAAAAATCAATCCCATGTGACTGGCGGTTTCCGCCGCCATAACGGCCTCCTTTGCTGTTGAGGGGTACGTGCCGAACCTCGCTATTCGGCGCGCTTTTCCAGGTCGCTGAGTTCCTTTTCTATCCGTTCCTTTTCTTTCTCCAGTTCTTCCAGGCGATTTTCGTTCTTAGCCAGGGCGGCTTTTTTCTTTTTGAGATCCTGCTCAAGGTTTTGCACGTGTCCCCCCCCAAAGGGCTGGTTTTTCAATTTGGCGACAAGAAATTCGAGTGAAGAGACGCTGTTTCTCTGGATTCCCACCTTTTTTGTGAGGCCCGCAATCCGCTTTTCGATTCTTGTTGCGCGAATCTTAAGAGAGAAGACCCGGCCCTGTACCAGGCGGGGTTGTGCAAACGCCTTCGCCGCTCCCGTTATAATGCCCTCCAACGCTTCGGGAGCGAATTCAATCCTGCCTCCCAACAAGTCGCCGTTGACTCGCAACTCAATCTTTGCGGCCATATCCTTGAACAGCGCCTCGAATTTCTTCAAGGCGTCCTTGCCCCTGCCCTTTGAGCAGGTGGCGGCTATCTCGGCGCGGAGTTTGCCGTCGCCGGTCAGGAGTTCCAGGCGCAAATTCTCGATGTCCGATAACGCGGAAAGGATGGAGGCATCCTTTAGCACCTTCGCGGCCTCCGGCGGGGCCTTCATGAAACTCCACGCGATGCCCGACATCCCGGAAGGATGAAGCCCCTCGCCGACGTTCTTTTGGCGTCTGACTTTGCCGACCAGCGCGTCCACCGCCATGCGAGCGCCTTTCTTGCTGTCACCGCCCAGGAATATCACCATGCAGCCGTCGTTCACGACACAGATGGACAGACCGGCAGATGGCTTGCCCCGCGCGGTGAATATCCGCACTCCCATGTAGGACTCCGCGCCCTTCTCGCCGTATAAATCCGTGAGGGTTTCAATCTGGCCGGCGCTGTCGAAGAAGCCCTCCAGGATTAATCCGGCGTAGCCTTTCTCGCCGGAGTAATCCCGGCTTATCACTGCGACGACCCTGTCTATGCGGTAGTTTCCGGTAAGCGCCAGCATGTTTTCCCTCATCGCTTTCAGGTGTTCGTCGCTGTTTACGAACTTCGCAAGCGCCGTCCCCAGCGATGAGTTGTAGAGCGCCTCCGCATCCACCCCCGCCACGCAGGAGATATCCGAGGACTCCAGGGATGAAAGGATGGGAAAGTACCTGACGCCGGTGCGCAATCCTTGCAGTCCTTTCAGGAAGTTCTCACGGAGACCTTTGAGTTGCTCCTCGGGCATGTTCCTGTAAGCGGTCGGCGGCTTTTTCAGCGTTTCGCTCCAACTAATCTTCCCGCCGGCCTTGATACCGTAGAGTTTTCGCAGAGTTTCCCGGGCGAATGCCACGGGCGCTCCGGAGCCTCCCTCGAGCAGCAGGGCACGCTCTCCGCGGGCGGCTTTCACGACGGCCCCCGCCCAGTCCTCGGCGGGCGCGCGTTTCGTCAGCGTCTCCAGGATGACGAGGTCGGATTCGAATGAATCCTTGCCCAAGAGCGGCGCCATGCGCGACAGTTCCTCGTCCTTCGCCAGGGCGCGGTAGGCCTTGATTGCTCCCAGGCAGGAATGCCCGAGGCCTTCTTTCCCGGCCGTCTTCAGCATGTCCGCCAGTTTGCCTGCCGTCTCCGGGTCGTTGATTAGCACGAGGGCCTTCATGGCCTCGGCGCGAATCTCGTGGTCTTCATCGCTCAACAACTCCAGCAGTCTGGGAACGGCCGCGGGGTTCTTCACGGAGCCGAGCACCTGGACCGCGGCCCGCCACAAAATGCGCTCCTGCGGGAAATCCCCGCGTATTTGCGCTATCAACTCGGCGCTTCGCTTGCGGACCGCTTCCTTGTCGGACGTCAGACCGTGTTGCTTCAACACGGGTACGGCGGCCCTGCCCTGAGCGACCAGTTTCTCCTCTGCCTGTTGTCTTAATATGTACATGGAACTGCCCAGCCGGCGCACGTTCTCTTTCATTTCCTCAACATCTCCAGCCGAGATGATGCCGAGCAGGTTGTCCACGTTGGCCTTCACCTTATGGGCGTTCAGGTACTTCATCCCGTCCAGGGAAGAGTCATCCGTTGCATCCCCGTTCACTGAAAGCATCAGAATCAGAAAGAGCACGCCTATTTCATGTGCCGGAACTTCCATAAGAATACCTCCTGGTGTTGTGACTCAAGTAATTCCCGTTGCGGAAAGTGGTCTTTCGCGCTCGCTTACGCGTGTGTCCTGTTGTACTCCCTTATTCCCTCTTCCAGGATATGCATGGCCCTTTCGAGGCGCCCGGTTTCAAGGACGCAGGCAAGCCTGACCTCGTCTTTTCCCTTGCCGGGGGTGGCATAGAAGCCGGCTCCCGGGGAGACGCGCACGGTCTCATTATCGATGTGGAAGTCGGTGAGCATCCACTTTGCGAACTCGTCCGTATCGTCAATCGGCAGCCTGACCATCACGTAGAATGCGCCTTTCGGCTTGTGGCACAGCACGCCCTCCATTCGCTGCAGCGCATCTATGGTTACGTCGCGCCGCTTGCGGTATTCGGCGCGCACTTTGTCAAAGTAGGATTCGCCCAGATGCGTCAGGGCTATGGCGCCGTGCTGTTCAATCGTCGGCGAGCACAGGCGCGCCTGGCCGAACCTGATGCACGCGCTTATCACCTCTTCGTTGCGGCTGACCACGCAGCCTATCCGCGCCCCGCACACGCTGTAGCGCTTTGAGGCGCTGTCCATCAGAATGGCGCGGTCCTCCAGTCCGGGCAACTCCAGGATGCCGGTGTGCTCTCCCTCATATACGAACTCGCGGTACACTTCGTCGGAAATAATGAAAAGATTATGCCGGAGCGCTATCTCGGCCAGCATCTCCATTTCGTCGCGCCTGAGCACCGTGCCGGTGGGGTTATTGGGGGAGCAGACAAGTATTGCCCGCGTACGCGGCGTAATCTTGCCGACTATCTCCTCCTTCGGCGGCAGGTGATAGCCGTCTTCGGCCCGCGTGGTTACGGGCGCCAGTTTCACGCCGCACATCACGGCGTAGCCGTTGTAGTTCGTGTAGAACGGCTCGAACACGATGATCTCATCGCCCGCGGACGTTGCCGCCTGCGCCGCGAATATTATCGCCTCGCTGCCGCCGGTGGTGATGACAATGTCCTTCTCGCTCACGTCATAGCCGCACCGCCGGTAATAGCCTGCGAGCGCCTCCAGGTAGGCCGGGTCGCCCTGCGAGCGCTGGTAGGCCACTACGTTTGCGGGGAAATTCCGGACCGCCTCGAAGAAGACAGGGGGCGTTTCGATGTCGGGCTGGCCGACGTTCAGACCATAGACCGTGCGGCCCTTCTTCATGGCTTCGGCGGCATACGGTTCGGTCTTGCGGATGGGTGACGCCGGCATCTCTTTCGCGCGGGGAGAGATATCTATCTTCTTTGTTGCTTTCTCCATTGATGGCCCTCACACTCCGAATCAGTTCCTGTTGCCCAAAGTCGATTTTCACCGCGAGGGGGGCAGACACCGAGGAAGAGGCCCCGACTTATCGGGGCCTGCCCCTCTTTCTACGCTGCCATACTAGCACAGTTTGAGCGAATGTTGCAATCTTAAAAGCCTGCTTGGGAGCGAGGCTCGGGGAGTCAGACCCCCGATTCGCCAAACGGCAACGGGCAACAGGCGAGGGGGTCAGGAGTTTATCCCGACGAAGGAGGGGCTGAGGAGCCCCGCCTCGCGGGGCGG
>JAUXGI010000269.1 GCA_030622295.1 Planctomycetota bacterium | reverse complement strand
GCCGGTCGTCACCGGCGAGCACGGCGTGCGCGCCATGAGAGCGGCTGTGATGATTACGGAAAAAATCCACATGCACTCCTGGGAAAAGAGGTGAAAGCGCTTCATTGACCGGGTCGCCTCTGCTCCAGAACGACCTTTGCTTTCACCTGTCACCTTTTACCTGTGACCTTCCTGCATATATGACCTGGACTCGTCAAATCGCGATACTGGCCGGAGAGCGCTCCGGCGACGTTCACGCCGCCAGACTCGTCGCGGAGTTGAAGCGGCTGGATGGGTCGCTCGCCTTCTGGGGCATCGGCGGCGAACTGATGCAGAAGGCCGGCGTCGATATCGAAACGGATACGACGCACCACGTCCCCATCGGCCTGATGGGCGTCCCGCGCGCCATACGCGAGCAATACGGTCTGCTGCTGCACATCGCCTGGCGCGTGCAGCACGAGCGCCCCGCCGCAGTAATCCTGGTCGATTATCCGGATTTCAATCTCCGCGTGGCCGCGCGCATCCACCGCCTCGGCGTGCCGGTCATCTACTTCATAAGCCCGCAACTCTGGGCCTGGAGGTCCCACCGAATTGAACGCATCAAGAAGTACGTCGACAGGGTCTACTGCCTGTTCGATTTCGAAAAGGAGATGTACGACAAACACGGCGTGAACAGTGAGTGGATAGGGCATCCGCTGGTCGAACATGTGGATTCGGAAGAAAGAAAGGACCTGCGCGGGGAACTCGGCATCCCACCCGACAGGCTGCTTGTCGGCATCTTGCCCGGCAGCCGCAAGAGCGAGTTCCGCCTGATTGCTCCGGTACTGCTGAAGGCGGCGCACATGGCGCGAGACGACCTGGGCGACTTTGCCGCCGTCATAAGTCAGGCGCCGGCGATAACCGATGAAATGCTTGCGAAGGTGAATACGGCGGATGTCGGCGTAGTTCCCGGTCGCACACACGGCATCCTTCGCGCGGCGGATGTTGCGCTCATCGCCAGCGGCACTACAACGCTGGAAAGCGCCATACTCCTCACGCCAATGATAGTTGCGTACAAAACCTCGCCCATCACCTACTACGCTCTAAGTCATCTGCTTGAAATACCCCACCTCGCCCTGCCCAACATTGTGGCGGGCCGGCGCATCGTGCCCGAGTTCATCCAGCGCGAGGCCGCGCCGAAGACCATCGCGCGCGAACTGGTCTCGCTCGTCAGGAACGGAAAGATGGACGCGATGAAGGAGGAACTCCGCAAGGTCCGCGAAAGACTCGGCCCGCCCGGCGCCATCAACCGCGCCGCCACATCCATCCTCGAATTCCTTGCCTGAACCATTCCTTTTAAGCGTTATCCGGTTAGCCCGCATTTCTCGCCACGGCTCGGGGAGTCAGACCCTTTCCGTCGCTTCGCTCCTCCTCAGCCCCTCCTTCGTCGGGATAAACTCCTGACCCCCTCGCCTATTGCCCGTTGCCGTTTGGCGAATCGGGGGCCTGACCCCTTATGGCGACAATTGAGCAGGCACCCTGTCACGCAATTGCGGTGTAGGGGACGGACTTTAGTCCGTCCCGGAACGGCCTAAAGGCCGTTCCCTACATCCCGTGGTGAGAAATGGGGGTTGGTCGCGAGTTTTTTGTTGTAGGCTTTTTCCACGGCTTCGGCCTGCGCGGATAGTGAGAACCTGGACTGTGCCTTCCGGGCGGCGGCCTTTCCCATGCGCTCGCGGCCGTGTTCGTCCTTTCCGAGTCTCACGAGGGCGTCCGCCAGGTTTTTCACGGTGTCCTCAAGGACGATTCCCGTGGCGCCGTCGTCGACGATTTCAGGTAGCATGCCGCGCTTCGCGGCGATGACCGGCTTTCCCAGCGCCATGCACTCCCGCACGGCCCGGCACGAGCCGTCGGACCCGGGCACCAGGAAGACCTTCACGTCCATGCAGTTCGCCACGTCAACGAAGTCTCCCGCGCGATACCCGGCGAAGATTACATGCCCCGCGATGCCGAGCCGCTTTACTTCCTCATGGCCGACTTCGCGGGCATGTGTGCCGCGGCCGATGACCAGCGCTTTCAACTTCGGCAGTTCGCGCAGGGCCTCGCGGATGGCCGCGAAGAATATATCAAATCTTCGATGTCTCTGCATCCGCGCGACCATGCCTGCGATGAAGTTTTCTTCGGTCAGTCCGAGTTTGCGCATGACCGCGGGCTTTCGCGGGCGCGGGTTGAAGCGCTCCGTGTCGATTGCGCCTTCGATGCGATGCACGTTTTCACGCGGCAGGCCGTACCTTTGCGGAGCATTCTCGGCCACAGCCCGTGAGAAGACAAGCAGCGCGTCGCAGCGGCTGCGAACCAGTTGCTCCGTGCGCCGGCCGACGGACGTTGCGTCGCCCGCGTAGAGGCTGCGCACCAGGATGGGTCTTGCGTTTGCTTTCCCGGCCGCCTTTGCGGCGACGGCGTGGTCGTTGTCCATGTGCGCGTGGAGCACGTCCACGGGGTTTTCCCGCAGCCATCCCGCCAGTCGCTTCACGTCGCCGGCGCCTGCGAGGAGTCCGCGATGCTTGCTCAGCCGCAGGCCGTCAAGCAATGCCAGGCCCCGCTCTTCGGCGCGCCGCGCGATGAGGGAGCGGCCGTCCCTGTCGTGCCCGCAGGCGAAATGGACCTCGTGTCCGCGTGCCTGCAGGGCCGTTGCCAGATTCACCGCCGGCTCCGCGGGCCCGGTCCACTTCCAGTTGCTGAACAGGTGCAGGATTTTCATGAGTCCACCCGCCTGCCGGAACGGCGGCCGGAAAGCGGCTGCCAGAAGTGGTCCCGCGCTATGCTTATCCTTACGATTCGCCCTATCATTTCTCTGTCTTCCCTGCTGAGACGTTTCCTGCCGCTGTACGCCTTGAAGACGCGCAGCCTGTCGGCCATCGTGATGAAATCTGCGACCGCCGCGTTGAGACACGCGATGTTGAACTCCGCATCGTCCTTTGAGAGCGGCTCGTCAAATCTCATTCTGTCCACGTCGAGCAGGAGAAACCGGGCGGGACGGGGAACCTCCTCCTGACCTGCCACCAGGATGTTGTTCGCCTTGAAGTCTTTGTGGAATACTTCAGCGCCGTGAAGCCGGGCCAGCATGAGGCCTGCGGCG
>JAUXGI010000124.1 GCA_030622295.1 Planctomycetota bacterium | reverse complement strand
TGTTATGGACAGAACCGTCATAAGTCAGAGGGGAAACCGTACTCTTGGCCCCTCGCTGTGGTTATGGCTAACTGCTGTTCTGTGCAACACATAGGTGGCAGACAACTCGTTCCTTGGGTCCTCGGCCAAAGAGCAGTCAACACCCATAATAGCAGGGTAATGACAGCAAAAGGGGTCTGACCCCTTTTGCTGTTACTCGGGGATGTAGAGGATGCGGCTGCAGGATTTGCAGAAGATGATGTCGTTGTCGGCGAGGATAAGGTTCATGTCCTGCTTTGTGACGGGCAGGTTGCAGCCCAGGCAGATACCTGCGCCCATGTCGAGTTCGGCCATGACGCCGCCGCCGAATCGCTCGAACAGCCTATGGTATTTGCCCAGTACTTCCGTCTCGATTGACTTCTCGATTTCCGCGACCGTGCTCTGGTGCTCGTGTATGCGCGCGTCGATGGCGATGCTGTCCCGGGCTACTTTTGCCTCGAAATCGGCCAGTTCCTTCTGCCCGGTCTGGAGTTCGTCCTTCAGGGCGGCCTGTTCGCCCTCCATTGCTTCGATCTCGTCCATGAGTTTCAGGATGGAGTCTTCGAGGGCGGAGTTCTGCGCCTTTTCTTCTTCTATGCGTTTGTCGATTCTGGAGTATGCCTCATTGGTCCCGGCCTGCGTGAGTTGGAGGAGCAGTTTGCTGATGTCCGCTTCGTTGGATTTGAGGTCGAGGTTGTAGCGGTCTTCTTGTTTCTTCTCGTCGATGATCTTCTGGTGGAGTTCTTCCAGGCGGTGTCGGTGTTGCTCGCTTTCAAGGCGTCGCTTTTCAAGCGCCGCGCGCAGCGCGGCTTTTTCATCTTCGCATTCCCGTATTTTGTCGTTGACCTGCTGGAGATTCCTCAGACACCTCAGTTGTTCGTTCATGTATAACCTCTGCGTGGGGCTTCGACGGATTCGAGGAACCCTTCAAGTTTCCTGCTGCGTATGGGGTGCTGTAGTTTTCGCACGGCTTTGGCTTCAATCTGCCGGACACGCTCGCGGGTGACCTTGAAGATGCGGCCCACCTCTTCCAGGGTATAGGTATAGCCGTTGCCGATGCCGTAGCGGAGTTTGATTATCTCTCGCTCGCGGTAGGTAAGTGTGTTCAGGACCATCTCGATCTTGTCTTTGAGCATCTCGTGTGTGGCGGCGGTCACGGGAGATTCGGCGCTGCTGTCTTCGACGAAGTCGCCGAAGTATGAATCGCCGCTCTCGCCGATGGGCCTGTCCAGGCTGATGGGATGCCGGGCGATGCTGAGTACGCGCTTGGTCTCTTCGATGGAGATGTCTGCGTCGCGCGCGACTTCCTCGATGGTCGGCTCGCGGCCGTAGTTCTGGGTCAGGCGCTTGGAGACGTTGCGCAGTTTGCTCATGGTTTCAATCATGTGCACGGGTATTCGTATGGTGCGCGCCTGGTCGGCGATGGAGCGGGTGATGGCCTGGCGTATCCACCAGGTGGCATAGGTGGAGAACTTGTATCCGCGGCGGTATTCGTATTTCTCGACGGCCTTCATCAGGCCGGTGTTGCCTCCCTGGGTGAGGTCGAGGAAGGAGAGGCCGCGGTTGCGGTATTTCTTGGCTATGCTGACCACGAGGCGCAGGTTTCCGCTGGAGAGTTTTCGCTTGGCATGTTCGTAGGCCTCGTAGCGCTTTTCGATGAGTTCGACGCGCCTGGCCAGTCGCTCGGGGTCTTCCATGACGGTGTATTCGAGGTCCTCCAGGCGGCCCTTGAGTTCCCTGATACGCGCCCCTACGCCGTCGCGTCCGCGGCGTCGCTTGAGTTTTTCTATTTCCTGGACCAGTTCCTGCATCTCATCATCGATGGCGCGCAGGCGTGCCATCATCGGTTTGATGCGCTTGGTCTGGATGTTGAGTTCTTCGAGCAGGAGTATCCCCTTACGCCGACGGTTCTTGATGCGGCGGCGGATTTCGTTCTCCTGCTCGGCGCTGATGCGCCGGCGCTTGAGCATGCCGTAGTCGCTCGCGTTCCGTTCTATCATGACGCGAATGGTGCGTACGTTCTGCGGTATGCGCTCGATGACCTCTTCCTTGCCGAGGTCGATACTGGAGCGCAACTGGAGGGTGCGGTCGAAGGCGAGTTCGCCCCGCTCGACGTTCTCCACTATTTCGAGGGCCATGTTCTTTGCGTAGTCTGATTCGAGCAGGGTGCGGCGGAATCTGATGCGGGTGAACTCGATGCGTTTGGCCAGTTCAATCTCCTCCTCGCGTGTGAGCAGGGGTATCTGGCCCATCTGGGTGAGGTACATCCGTACCGGGTCGTCGATGCGCTCGGGTTCGCGCTCGATGCCGAAAGTCACCCCCGCCTGGCGAGGTTTTTCGGCCTTGACCTTTTCTTCTTCGGGATCATCCTTGATTTCGATGCCGTGCTCGTCCAAAGTCATCAGCACGCCGTCGAGTTTCTCCGGCGAAATGATTTCCCCGGGCAGCAGGTCGTTGACCTCGTCGTAGGTAAGGTAGCCGTTTTCCTTGCCCTTATCAATGAGTTGCTTGACTTGTTTTTCGATCTTCTGCGAGATCATCGACAATCCTCAAAAACGGATAAGATGAATCAATCCTGCCGGTCCTGCCTGGTCCGGCAAATATTTTTCAACGACTCATGAGTTTAATTGTTTGATTCACCTTTTCGCAGGGATTCTATTCTTCGCAGGAATTCTTCCTGTTCCGACTCGCTGACTTTGCCGAGTTTGCTCACTCGTTCGATCTGCCGGTTAACGCCGAGGGTTTCCAGAATCCTCTGAAACCGTCGCTCGCAGTCGTCATAGAGTTTCCGGTAATCGACTCTATGGGATATATACGATTCGAGTTCGGCGACTATTCGACAGAGCGCCGGGTCCTGCAGGCGGTCCATGAGGTCGGCCGCCTTTATCTCATCCCTCTCGGAATACATCGCCACGATTTCTTCGGCTATCTTTCTTCTCGCCTCGTCCTGGAACAGCGGTATCCATCCGGCCTGCTCGACCCGCGGCACGCAGGACTGCTCCACCAGCATCAACTCTATGACGCAGTCCTCAAGCCCGTGCCTGGACACGGCGGATACCGGCTCGGCCTTTGCGGATTTTCGACCGCCGGAAACAAGCGTGCCAAGCCGCCCGCGCACGGAAGCCTCTGAGACAGCAAACGATTCGGCCACCTTCTTGAGCAGCAACTCGCGCTTGGGCATATTCCTGAGCGTGAAGTTCGCGACCGAGCGCAATATATCATCTAATACGTCCGATTGACCCGTAACGGTCTGAAAATCCGGTCGTTGTTTCCCGACGGCAATCTTGTAGTCGAAGAAATCCGGCGCTTCCGCCAGGACCTGGCGGAAGGCCTCCCCGCCATTCCGGGCGATGAAATCACAGGGGTCCTGCCCCTCCGGCAGAGCGGCGATATTTATCTCCATCTCCCCTTGGAGCAACAGGTCGATACCCCGCTGGGATGCCTTGCGGCCGGCCTCGTCGCTGTCGAATACAACGACAATATCTCTGGTGAAGCGCTTCAGCAGCCGCACGTGCTCAGCGGTCAGCGCCGTGCCCAGGGTCGCCACAACGTTGTTGACGCCGTTCTGGCGCGCCATTATGACATCGGTGTAGCCTTCGACGACCGCGATGGGGCCGCCGGCGGCCACGGCGGCCTTCGCCCGGTTCAGGCCATAGACATTCCTGCTTTTGCTAAAGAGCACTGATTCCGGCGAGTTCAGGTACTTCGGCTCGCTGTCGTCGAGTACCCGCCCGCCGAACCCCACCACGCGCCCCTGGGCGTCGTAAATGGGGAACATGACACGATTCCTGAACCTGTCATAATAACCCGTCTCATTTTCACGCTTTACGAGAAGTCCTATGCTGCCCGCAAATTCCAGGCGTTTGCGAGCCTTGAACTTGCGAGTCAGAAAGTCCCATCCGTCGGGTGCGTAGCCGAGTTGGAATTCCTCGATTGACTCCTCGGAGATGCCCCTGTCCCGCAGATAGAGCAGGGCTTCGGCCCCATCCCTCGCCTTCAGTGTCTCATGATAGAGGCTTGCGACCTTTGCGTTTATCTCGTAGAGCGCTTTCTTGTCGGGGGCGCTGGGGCCCGGCGCCGCGCTCCTGGTGCGCGGGATTTTGTACCCAATCCTGTCCGCAATCATCTCAACGGCCTGCGGAAAGGGAACCTTCTCGAACTCCATTACAAAATTGAATACATTACCCCCCTTCCCGCAACCGAAGCAGCGATATATCTGCTTGGCGGCGCTCACGTTAAATGATGGGGTCTTTTCTTCGTGAAACGGGCAGAGGGCTTTATGGTTCTGGCCGGACTTTTTGAGGGGGACGTAATTCGAAATTATATCTACAATATCAGCACGATCTCGAATTTCGTCAATGATGTGCTGCGGAAGAAACCCTGCCAAGGGACACCCCCTCTCCATGTATCTTAATGCGAGTCCCTCACTTACCCATGCCCCGCCTTCGGGGCGATATCCCCCCGTTTAGCCGTTGCGTTGTGTGCAATTACTCTAACCCTACAATTATACAACATGAATGCCATATTGTCAAGTACCGACGACAAAATAGGCAAACTTTTTCCCAACCCCGCAAATATGCCGCACAGAAGTGGGCGGGGGGGGCAGGAGTTCATCCCGACGAAGGACAAACTCATCGCAAGACTCAGATTGAGGCTCCATCACCAACTGTCGCAGTAACAGCAAAAGGGGTCAGACCCCTTTTGCTGTTATTGCCCTGCTATCGTAGGTGTTGACGGCTCTTTGGCCGAGGGCCCAAGGAACGAGTTTTCTGCCCCCTATATGTTGCACGGGACAGTAGTTAGCCACAACCACAGCGAGGGGCCAAGAGTACGGTTTCCCCCCTGACTTATGACGGTTCTGCCCATAACAGCAAAAGGGGTCTGACCCCTTTTGCTGTTATAGAGATGCTACTCGACACAAACGCCTTGACCTGACAGCCATCCTGTCAGACAAAGAGTT
>JAUXGI010000219.1 GCA_030622295.1 Planctomycetota bacterium | reverse complement strand
GAACTCTACTCATCCGTACCGGCCATCCTCGCGGCGAGGGCGCGGGGCATACCGATTGTCTGTCACCTGCGTTCGCAGCGACGGCCCACGCGCGTCGAGAAACTCCTTGCGCCGCTCTGCCGCAGGCTCGTGGCCATCAGCCGCTCCGGGCGCAAGTATTTTCGCAGGCGTCTGCCCGGCGCAGGCGGCAGGATTGAAGTAATACGGGACGGTTTTGCAAACATCGAGTCGCGTGAAAGGCGGGAAAAGGATACGCGCCCCGTGACGCTCGGCATGACGAGCAACCTGGTGCGGGGAAAAGGCCACGAACTTGTGCTGGAAGCCATGCCGCGAATACTGCGCATGTTCCCGCAGACCAGGCTGGCCGTCGCAGGCTGCACGATAGACGGAGACGAATGCGAAATCGAACTGCGTCAACAGGTCGAAGCGCTCGGACTGTCGCGGGGTGTCACCTTCGTCGGATGGCAGGACGACATCGCCGCCTTTCTGGAAGAGATTGACATCCTTATAGACGCATCCTGCCTCCCTGAAGGCTATCGTCACACCATCGTTGAAGGGATGCGGGCGGGGCTGCCGGTGATTGCCACGGACGTCGGCCCCGTGCGTGAGATTATCCGCACGGCGGCGGAAGGGACGATAGTACCCCCGCACGACGCGGAAGCGATAGCCGAGGCGGTCTGCATGCTGCTGGAGAATCCCTGCCGCATGCGCGAGATGGCGCGCAACAGCCGCCGTGCCGCCCTGCAGCGCTTTCGCACCGATGAGGAAACCGGGAAGATGGAAAATCTCTACCGGACAACGGCCTTGAGCTGGAGAGGATAAAGGTGGGAGAGACGACGATAAATCTGCAACTTGCCGTTCAGCCCGGGCAGGGCAGGGGTGAGAGGTGGCGAACGTACGCCATGGTCGTCGTATTCGCCCTCTTTTTGACCGCCCTTGTCGCCCCGTACCGGAGCGTACACCTGCCGATGGGCCTCATACTCACGCTGGGCGTCGTCTTCGTCCTGGTGTGCATCAAGTTCAGCATCGAAGAGTACAATCGCCTGATGTTGCTGTTTTGCGTATTCGCGCCGTTCCAGAAGGTCCTCCCGGGCGATTTCGGCGGATACATACAGGGATTTAACGTCACCAATATTTTCGCCTTTTTCCTGCTGCTGGGGTGGGCGATACAAACGATGACCCACGGCAGACGCTTTTATATCAGACACTCCATCGATACGCCCGTCCTGATATTTTGCTTCCTCGGTATCGTCTCGCTTTTCAGGCGCGAACTGTACACCGGCGAGCAGAGCATTCTCGACTCCGTGTTCTTCATGAAGGAATGGCTGCTCCCGATGGCAGTGTACCTGATAGTGATTAACAACCTCAAAGACCGGCGCACGCTCGTCCGCCTGGTTATCGTCATCTGCATCACCACCTCCATCATAGGATTCCTTGCCCTCAAGAAATTCTACATGGACAAGGGCGGCTTCTACAACACCTTCAGCAGTTACGACAAGGCCCGCATCGGAGTCATTTCCGGTCAGCCCAATCAGTTCGGCGCGTTCCTGTCATATTACACATTCCTGCTGGTGGCGTTCCTGTTGTACAACTGGCGCAACCCCAGGTTCTGGGCCCTCATCATACCCATAGCCGCGTGCGCCCGTTCAACGCTGCTCACCTTTTCGCGCGGCAGCCAGGTCGCCTTTTTCGCGGGGCTCACGGTCACCGTTTTCCTGTGGAACAGGAAAGTGTTTTTCTTTATCTATGCGCCGGTAGTGCTCCTGCTGGTGTTCAATCCGCAATTCCTGCCCGGCGCGCTCGTCGGAAGAATGCAAAATACCATACAGCAGGACGGCACCTTCGACTCCAGCACGCAGAACCGCATCGAGGTCTGGAAGGCCGCAGTACGCATGATTCAAGCGCATCCGTTCGTGGGTGTCGGTTACGGCAACTTCCAGTGGTACGTGTGCGATTTCGGCCTTCCGACGCACGTTCAGGGCATCGACGCGCACAATACCTACCTGTTATACGCCGCGGAGATGGGCATACCCGCCGCCGGCTGCTTTATCCTGATACTGCTTATCTGCTGGCGAAAAGGACTGTTCGTGTGGCGCTGGACGCATGACCGCTTCTTCAAGGCCGCAGCCGCCGGCTTCCTCGGCGGCCTTACCGGCCTGATGGTTTCCAACATATTCGGCTCCAGGCTCAACAGCAATGAAATCGTCTTCCAGTTCTGGATACTCATTGCCGTCATGATAAAGATGGCGGACATTACAAGGGTTAACCGTGACGCCCGCATAAAACTCGCCCTGGAGGCGCACAGACGCGAACTGCAGCGCAAGACAGGCGGCGGCGTACCCCCGAACCGCTAATACAATGAACAAAATCAAGATACTCTACGTCATCGACAAACTGGAAATCGGCGGCACCCAGCGTCATCTGGCGCGGCTGGCCGCCGGTCTCGACCGCGGCGTCTTTGAGCCGCGGGTGTGCTGCCTTCAAGGTCTCGGACCCGTGGCGGAAGACATTTTCTCCCGTGACATCCCCGTATCATGCCTCGGTCTGAAGCGCATCTACGGCGTTCGCGCATACGCGGCGCTCCGGCGGCTCGCCCGACACATCGAGCGCGAAAAGATAGACGTGGTGCACTCCTATCTCCTCAGCGCGAATATCTTCGGCACCTGGGCGGCCAACCTCGCCGGCCTTCGCGCCCTGGCAAGCAAACGCGACATCGGCCTTGAAACCACCCGCCTTCAGAAACGCGCCTCGCGCTGGGTCAACAGGAACGCCCATATCATAACGGCCAACTCCCAGGCCGTAGCCCGCCACATACTCGAGGAGGGCGGCGCCGGCGGCGACAAAATCAAGGTAATATACAACGGGATTCCTGATACATGTTTCAACGTTCCCGACAGGTGGACGGCTGCCGCTTCTCTGGCGAAACATGACACATGGCGGCCTGACCGCCCCACCGTGGGAATCGTCGCCAACCTCAAGCCCGTGGAAAACCACGCGGGTTTTCTCAAGGCGGCAAGCCGGCTGCTCGAAGATGTTCCCGACGCACAGTTCCTTATCGTCGGGGACGGACCCTTAAGGGCGGACCTGGAAGCCGAAGCAAAGTCACTGGGAATATGCGATAGAACGACGTTCTTCGGCGAAGCGGCAGACCCCCGCCCGCTCCTGGCGGTGATGGACGTGTTCGTCCTGTGCTCCCTCCACGAAGGTTTCCCCAATGCGCTGCTGGAAGCCATGGCCGCGGGAAAGGCGGTTCTGGCGACAGAAAACGGCGGAGCGGCGGAGGTCGTCCGCCACGGCCGCAACGGGTTCCTGATTGACCCGCGTGACACGGATTCCATGGCCGGCGCCGCTGCACGCCTTCTGCGCTCGGGCAGCCTGCGGGAAGCCTCCGCCAGAGACGCCCGCTGGACGGTCGCCGCCGGGTTCACCATCGAGCAGATGGTCGAGCAATTCGAGCAACTGTACGCCGACATACTTGTGCCCCCCTCCACCGCAGAGAGGGCGGCGCGTTTCGCCGTGCCCGCGATGTGCTGGTGATAATAATACTTATAAGGGGTCTGACCCCTTACAAGTATTATCCTTTAGGTGACAGAATGAAGACAAGAT
>JAUXGI010000054.1 GCA_030622295.1 Planctomycetota bacterium | reverse complement strand
TCCCGACGAAGGAGGGGCTGAGGAGCCCCGTCCGCCTCAGGCGGATCGGGGCGGGAAAGGGTCTGACTCCCCGAGCCTGTTTTTTGGAGGCGGGCTTGCACGGATGAGGCTCAGAAAAGTGAGGATTGACTGCCGGTGTCGGTCTCAGACGGGTTTATTCCCAGATGCGCGTATACATCCGGGCCGACCAGGCGTCCCTGACGGGTGCGCCGGATGAAACCTATCTTCAGCAGAAAAGGCTCCACGACGTCCACGAGGGTGTCCACTTCCTCGTTCAGCGTGGCGGCGAGCGCTTCGATTCCAACCGGGCCGCCGTTGTAGTATTCTATGACGGTTTTGAGGAGTTTGCGGTCGAGCCTGTCCAGACCCCGGGAGTCCACTCCTTCCATGTCGAGCGCGCGCTTCGCTATGTCGGCGGTGATGTTTCCGTCGGACCTGACCTGCGTGAAGTCCCGCACGCGCCGGAGCAGCCTGTTGGCCACGCGGGGCGTGCCTCTTGAAGAGCGCGCTATCAGCCGCACCGCGTCGTCGTCTGTCGCCACCTTCAACAGCCGGGCGGCCCTTCGGATGATTTGCTCCAGGTCATCCTCGGAATAGAAATCGACGTGGAGCATCAGGCCGAACCTTTCGCGAAGGGGCGCGGAGAGCATCCCGGCACGTGTCGTAGCGCCCACGAGGGTGAACGGCTTGAGCGGTATTTTGATGGTCTTGGCGTACGCGCCCCTGTCAACGACGAAATCCACCTTGAAATCCTCCATGGCCGGGTAGATGAGTTCCTCGACGGTTGCCGACAGGCGGTGTATTTCGTCTATGAAGAGGATGTCGCCGAAATCGAGATTGGTAAGTATTCCCATGAGGTCTCCCGCCCTTGCCAGGGCGGGGCCGGAGGTCGCGAAGATATTGCTGTCCATCTCGCGGGCGATGATATGCGCCAGCGAGGTCTTGCCCAGGCCCGGGGGGCCGTGGAAGAGCAGGTGCTCGGTCTGTTCCCCGCGCTTCTTTGCAGCCTTAACGGCGATGGAGACCTTTTCGACCAGCGTGGCCTGGCCTATGAATTCGCCCAGGCTGCGCGGCCGGAGAGTATAGTTCACCCCCTCCTCGTTCTCATCGAGCGGCTGTCCGTTGATGACTCTTTCTACCGTCATGTCGTGTCCTGCGGGTCAGGTGGCGACTTTTCTCAACTTGAAGATTGTGTCGAGCAGTTGCTCGGTCGTGTTCGCGTCGGGCTGCTCGGCGAGCGCCTGCTGTATCATGCGGTCGGCCTCGACGGGTTTGTACTGCAATTGCAGCAGAACGTCCATCGCTTCATCGCGGAAGTCGGGCGGGCGTTCGGGCTCTCCCTCTTCTTCGTCGAAGCGTTTTTTCAGGGCGAATTTCGTGCACTTGCCCTTGAGTTCCGCGACTATTTTCTCCGCAACTCTTCGCCCTATGCCCGGCAGGGCGATGAGCGCGCTCAGGTCGCGTGATTCTATCGCCGCGGCGATGCGGTCTACGGAGACCGTCAGCGCTTTCAGCGCCTTGCGCACTCCCACGCCCGGCACCGTGATGAACAGTTCGAAAAATTCCCTGTCCACCCTGTCCAGGAACCCCACCAGTCGCGGCGTGAGGTTCCCGCCGCCCACGCCTCCCTCCATGTAGTGGTAGGTGTAGAGAGGAACCTCGGAGTTGAGCAGCGTCAGCAGTTTCTTGTTGAGTATCTCCGGTATGAGTATCTCGTAGGTGAGGCCGTTCATCTCGACCTCTGCGACGGCTCCGCTTACGGAGACGAGTTTTCCGGAAATCCTGGAAATCATTTTTACCTTCGCGCTGAGTGGTTTGAGTGGCACAATGCCACGGCGAGTGCGTCGGCGACGTCGTTGGGCGCGGGTTTCTCTTTCAGCCCCAGCATGTTCTTCACCATGCGCTGCACCTGTTGTTTGCCGGCACGGCCGTTGCCGGTGAGCGATTTTTTTACCTGCGTTGCGGAGTAACTGGCCACGGGCACGCCGCACATCGCCGCCGCCAGGAAGATGACGCCCCGGGCGTGGCCCATCATTATGGCCGTGCGCGGGTGGGCATAGTGCGAGTAGAGTTGCTCCACGGCTACGCTGTCGGGCCGGGTGCGTTCAATAATCTCCCGCACGCCATCGTGTATCGTGCTCAGGCGTTTCTCCAGGGGCGGGCGATTTCGAGCGGGTGTCGCAATGAACCCTGCTTCGACCACGCTGACCCGGCTCCCTTCGGAGCGCACCAGCCCGTAGCCGGTCCTTACAAGTCCTGGGTCTATTCCGAGTATCTTCATTTTGCGGGACGGGACGCCTCACTTGTTGAGCATCTTGATTATCGCATCCGTTATGTCTGTTACGGGCTCGCCCTGGTACAGGACGGTTCTCGCGCCGATTTCCCGCTCCTGTGTCAGCGGATTGTCCCTGATGCGCCTGTCGTCCGCTTTCAGCACCAGCGAGAACCTGTTTTCCGTGCCGTACCTGTTGACGGTGTCGCGTACGATTCCGTAGAGTTCCTGTCGGTCGCGCATCTGGCGCTTGAGCAGTCTGGCCTGGGCTTTCTTGTATTTGAGTTCGACAATGGCATGCAGGCTTGCCAGTTTCTGTTCCATCTCTTCCCTGTCGGGAGCATCGGGTTTCATTTTTCCCAGTTTTTCCGCAATGTCCACGGCTTTGTTTCTGTCACTGACAATTTCGGCCGTCAACTTTTCCTTTTCATTTCTGAGTTCCTCATCCCTGGCCTTGCGGTCCTTCATCTTTTCAAGGACCTCGCCCACGTTGACCACGGCTATCTTCAACTGGGGGATTCCGGCGTCGTCGGCAGCGGCCGGCGGCGACCCGGGAAGCGTGAACGCGAAAACCACTGCCGCCAAAACCAGGACTGCAACACCGGCGAGAAAAGGTTTACTGATGAACATGTCTTTCTCCTGATTGAAGGGGTGAAATGATTCAGATGAAGACTCAGACGGCCGCAACGCCCCGGCGGCCCTCGGCCGCTTTTGAGGCTCGGGGAGTCAGACCCTTTCCCGTCGCCCCGACAAGTCGGGGCTCCTCCTCAGCGTCTGACCCCCTCGCCGATTCGCCAAACGGCAACAGGCAATCCGCCTGAGGCGGGGAGCCCCTCGCCAAAGGCTACCGCTCCTGTTGGCATTTGGAACAGACGCCGTATATCTTGAGAGAGTGGGAAATCGGCCTGAAATCCATCCTGCGCGATATCTCGTTCTGCAGGTCCTCCAGTGCATCGTTGCTGAACTCCACGATGCGGCCGCACTTCGTGCAGATGAAATGGTCGTGATGCCTGTGGCCCAGCACGTGCTCGTAGAGTTTGTATCCCTTCTCGATGTCTATCGTCTCGAGCAAATTGCACTCGGTCAGAAGCGCCAGGGTGCGATACACGGTGGCCCTTGACGCGCGGTAGCCGTCTTTTCGCAACTCGTGCAGGATGTCATCTGCAGAGAAGTGACCGTGCGTCGAGAAGATCTTGTCCACGATCTTCTTTCTCTGCGTGGTGAGCCGCTGCCGGCGCGCCTTGAGGCGCTTCATGAATTCCTGTACGTCCCTCTGCAAGACGTCCTCTCTGTAACCCGGCGGTTTCGCCCGTCGCACCGGGTGGGGGCGGGGCGGCACAAGCGCCGTGCCGGGTGAATCACTTCCTGCGCGAGAAGTCGGCGATGTCCTTGTCCGCGCCCGCGACGAACAGCACGTCCCCCTCCTGCAGCACATTGTCGGCGGAGGGGACATCATTGATTTTGTATTGCTCCTTCTTCCCGGGAACGGCGCGCTTGACGGCAACGATGTTGACCTTGTACTTGTTGCGCGGGTCAATCTCCCTCAGTGTTTTGCCCGTCAGTCGTTGCGGCACGGTCACCTGGGCTATGCTGTGGCCTTCGGCCAGTTCCAGCGAGTCGATTATCGTGGGCTTCAGCAGGCGGTTCGCCAGCCGAATCGCGCTTTCTTCCTCGGGCCATATGACCTCGTCGGCGCCTATCTGCGACAGGATTCTGCCGTGTATCTCGTTCGATACCTTCGCTATGATGTACTTCACTCCCAGGTGCTTGAGGGCGAACGTCGTCAGCACGCTCATCTCGAAATTGTCGCCCATGCCGACGATAGCCGCATCCGCCTTGTGTATCCCCTGGGCCATCAGGGCCTCGTGGTCGGTGGAGTCCATCTTCAGCGCCAGGCTCACCACGTCCTTCATCTGGTCCACCATGTCCTCGTCACGGTCGACGACTATCACTTCGGCCCCGTTTTTCGCCAGTTTGCCGGCGATTGTCATTGCAAATTGTCCCAAACCGAGAACTGCGAACTTTTTCATTGTCTTATCCTATCGTAACACGTTCCGAGGGCAACTCCGACCGGGTCGGTCTTTGAATCAACGCCACAACCATCGTCAGGGGTCCTATTCGACCCACGAACATCAGTAGGATTATAATTATCTTGCCCAGGTCCGTCAAATGCGGAGTTATGCCCGTGGACAGTCCCACGGTACCGAAAGCGCTGGCGGACTCAAACAGAACATCGAGGAATTCCCAGCCCCTGCCGGCCTCCGTTATGCAAAGCGCCAGCGTGGCCACCGACAGGAACACGACTCCCAGGATGGTGATGACGAACGCCTTGCTGACGAGGTCGTTCGGGATTGTGCGCCTGAATATCTCCACGTTTTTCCTGCCGCGGAGCATCGACCAGACCGCGATGAAGAATATGGCCACCGTCACCGTCTTTATGCCGCCGCCCGTGGAGCCGGGCGAAGCGCCGATTACCATCAGGATTATGAGCAGGAATTTCGTGGGCGTGGTGCACGAACGGATGGAAATCGTGTTGAAGCCCGCCGTGCGCGCGGTGATTGACTGGAACAGGGCCGCGCCCGCTTTCCGCCATCCCGCCAGGCCGCCGAGGGTGTCCGGGTTTTCGTTCTCGAGGACGAGTATGAACAGGAAGCCGCCGAGGACGAGTATGGCGGTCATTGTCAGCGCCAGTTTGGTGTGGACCGTGAATCGCGCCGTGGAGGCGAGCATCCTGCGCTCCGCGTCGTCCTTTGGCTTGCGCAGTCTGCCGAAGATCGCGCCCCGAAGGCCGATTATGTTCATGTTGACCGCAAAGCCCAGCCCGCCTATCACAACCAACAGCGGCACGACTGTGTTGACGGCGAATGAACCCTGGTAGGAGACAAAACTGTCCTTGAAGAAACTGAAGCCGGCGTTGCAGAAGGAACTGACCGCGTGAAAGGCGCTGAAAAACAACTGGTCGCCGTCGTTCAGGGCGCTCCCGTCGCGCGCGTGCCACGCGCCGTACGTCGCGACCGCCCCGAAAACCTCGCACACCAGGGTGAACAGCAATATGTAAATCACGACCTTCGTTATTCTGCCCATCCCATCGACCTTTAGTATGTCGCCCATCACCGCCGTCTCTTTTATGCTCGGTCTCCGCCCCGCAACCAGGGCAAAGAAGGCGGCGAAGGTCATCAGCCCAAGTCCGCCTATCTGCAACAGGACGAGAATAATCCCCCTGCCGAAATCCGAGAAGTCGGCGTAGGTATCCCTGACGACAAGGCCCGTCACGCACGTGCCGGATGTGGCGGTGAACCATGCGTCTATCAGTCTGATGGGTCTGCCCGTGGCCGATGCCTTCGGCAGAGACAAGAGCACCGTCCCGACAAATATCACCATGAGAAACGAACCGATGAGGAGCAACGCCGGACGCTTTGACAGAACGTTTATCTGCCTGTTCAGCCGGATAAGCACGAAGATGATGGATGCTATCAGGAATATTCGCAGAGAATCAAGTGCATGAAAGCCCGTTAAGACCATCGCCAGGAAGACGACGGTCAGGATGAGGTTCAGCCAGTTCTGCTTCAGGTATATTTCCCGGTCGAAGAGAAGGACGATGTTGGCGATGTTGTCGAGGATGAAAGCGACCGCGGCCACCCACATGAAAACGATGATTATCCCGTCGACCGCTTCTGAGATTTCCCAGCCTGCTTCGACAATCAGAAGCGCCGCGGCCAGAAGCGTAACCACGCCCAGGATGATGTTTCTCATCCGGGGGAATACGTTCTTGTAATAAAGTCTGGCGTCTTCCAGAGGCATAATTCAGTTTACTAATGATCCGAGTGTCCGGCCTGTCCCGTAAATATATCCAACCATGTCTACAGAATATAGCGGGCATTTTTCTTTGTCCCGCTCAAAACCCTCCGCCGTTCCTTCGCGTATCCCTTGCGCCCCATCAGCGTGAACGCCGCTATCTTGCCCGCCTCCACGCCCGGCTGGTCGAAGGCGTTGATGTTGTACAATCTGCCCGCGAACGCCGTCTGGATTTCGTACATCTGCAGCATCTGTCCGACCGTGTGCGGCGTAATCTCCGGCAGCGTCACCGTCAGGTTCGGCCGCCGCGCCGCCGTCAGCGCCAGCATGGTACCAATGCGCTCGGCTTCTATCAACATGTTCATGGTCTTGCCGCCCAGGTATTCCAGCGCGTCGTACTTTTTATAGGTCTTCGGTATCTTAACCTCGCGGCGGTATTTCTCCACGCCGACCAGCGTGAATATCTTGTCGTTGGGTCCCTCGACGTAGAGCTGCACCTGCGAGTGCTGGTCGGTCGCGCCGAGCGCCTTGACCGGCGTCTGGCCGGTGTACACGACCCTGCCCCTCGCGTCATATTTCTTGCCCAGGCTCTCCGCCCACAACTGCCTGTACCAGTCCGCCACCAGGTAGAGCGCGTTGGAGTACGGCATCATCACCGACATAACCTTGCCCTTCTTCGTGTCGGCGATGTAATGAACGACGGCGTTGAGGTATGCGGGGTTCTTCTTCAAAGTGGGCCTGGCGCACCGCTTGTCCATCGCCGCCGCGCCCGCCAGCAGGTCCTCGATGTCGATGCCGCCCATCGCCGCCGACAGAAGCCCGACAGGTGTCATCACGGAGAAGCGCCCGCCGACGTTGT
>JAUXGI010000191.1 GCA_030622295.1 Planctomycetota bacterium | reverse complement strand
TCCTGATAATTTTCCGCACCATCATGTACTTCAAGCCCATGAAGGTGCTGCTGCCGGTTGCGGGCTTCGTGTTCTTCGCTTTGCTGGTAAAGGTATTCGTTCTCAACGCTCTTACGCAGGCCTACGGCGGTTATACGCCCGACATACGCGAATTCGATCTGATGCTCTTCATGCTCGGCGTCATACTGGTCGTCGCCGCCTTCTTCGCCGACATGCTCGCCAAGTTCTTCCGAAAGTTTTGACCGGATAACCGTAACCGACATCCTGTTCGTGTCCATTCGTGGTTCCAATCGGCATGAGAATCAGCCTGCTGGGTCCCACATACCCCTTTCGCGGGGGGATAGCCCACTACACGACCGCGCTGTGCAACGCGCTGCGCGAGCGGGGCCACGAGGTGGATTTTATCTCGTTCAAGCGCCAGTACCCCAGACTGCTCTTTCCCGGAAAGGAGGACAGGGACCTCAGCGAATCGCCCCTGACCGCGCAGAACGTCGCCTATCTCCTCGACCCGCTCAACCCCGTCACATGGCTCAAGACCGCCGGGCGCGTTAAGCACCACCGCGCGGAATTGCTGGTCATGCCGTGGTGGGTCGCGTACTGGGCTGCCCCCTTCGCGGCGGTCGGGACACTGGTCCGAAAGATGACCAAGACGAAAGTGGTCTTCCAGTGTCACAACCTCATTGAGCACGAATCCTCCACACCCCGAGAGTTCCTCACCCGCCGCGCCCTGAAACGCGGCCATTTCTTCATCGTGCACTCCTCCGACGACTTACGTAACCTCAAGAAAATCATGCCTTTTGCCGATATTAGGCAGTGCAGCCTGCCTGCGCTGGATTTCGCGGGGAAAGCGGGTAGTGAGTCTGTCCGCGAGGACGGACACGCCCCCTCCATACTATTCTTCGGCTTCGTCAGGCCCTATAAGGGCCTGAACGTTTTGCTGGAGGCAATGCCCCATATCATCCGGCACGCCGGCGCATCTCTGGTTGTCGCCGGCGAGTTCTGGTCCGGGAGCAAACAGGAATACCTCGACCGGATTGAGAGGCTCGGTATCGCCGGGCACGTGCGGATTCACGACCGCTATATAAAGAACGAAGAGGTCGCGGATTTTTTTCGGAAGGCGGACGTCGTCGTCCTGCCTTACCGCTCCGCGACCGGCACGGGCATCACGCCCATCGCCTTTTCGTTCGGAAAGCCGGTCGTTGCATCAGCGGTTGGCTGCCTGCCGGACGTGGTCAGGGACGGGGAGACGGGCCTTCTTGTCCCGCCCGGAGACCCCGCGTCGCTGGCACGGGCCGTCGTGCGGTGCCTGGAGGGCGAACGTCTGAAGACGTTCGCGGCCAACATCGCCGGGCGCACGGACGACCTGTCGTGGGACCGCTACATCGGCATAATCGAATCCTTTGCATGAAACAAGGAGCAAAGGTGACTGTCACCCATTACGGCCCCGACAGTCATTTGAAAAAATGAGAAAGTCGGGGCGTAGATGGTGACTGTCACCTTTGCCAGTATACCTGCTTAGAGCCGGTATATGGGAGCAGCGGCATGATACAGGTTTTCAAACCATACATGGGAGATGAGGAAATTGAGGCCGTCGCGGAAGTGTTGCGCTCCGGCTGGATAGGGCTGGGGCCCAGGACGGCGCAATTTGAAAAGGAATTTGCTGAATACCTGGGAGCGCCCTGCGCCGTCGGCGTCAACTCCTGCACCGCCGCTCTCGACCTTGCGCTCCGCCTGCTTGATATCCGCAAGGGCGACGAGGTCATCGTCCCCGCGATGACGTTCGTCTCCACCGCACACTGTGTCGCGTACAACGACGCGGTACCCATCTTCGCCGACGTCGATGAACGTACTCTTGCAATAGACCTTGAAGATGTAAAGCGCAAGATAACCCGGCATACAAAGGCGGTCATCCCCGTTCATTATGGCGGCCGACCCGTTGATATAGACGCTCTGCGCGAGGTCGACGGCAGCAGGATATTCATCATAGAGGACGCCGCCCACGCCTGCGGCGCGGAGTACAAGGGCCGGAAGGCCGGCACGCTGGGCGACGTCGCCTGCTTCAGTTTCCACGCGGTGAAGAACCTCGCCACGGGCGACGGAGGCGCGGTCGTGGTGAAAGACACCGCGCTCTTCGAGCGGGCCAAGCGGATGCGCTGGCTCGGCATAGACCGAGGCACGTGGGACCGCACCGAGGTGGACAGGTCCTACTGGTGGGAATACTTCGTCAACGAAATCGGCCTCAAATGTCACATGAACGACATCACCGCGGCGATAGGCCTGGTTCAACTGCGCAAACTGGACGCCATGAACGCCCGCAGACGCACAATCGCCGGCATGTACGACGAGGCATTCAAGGACATGCCGTGGATAGAGACGCCCCCGAAGGACGACGCCCTCTTCCGCTCCGCCTGGCACATATACTGCATCAAGGCGAGCCGCCGCGACGACCTGAGCGTCTACCTCAAGGACCACGGCGTCGCCACCGGCGTACATTACAAGCCGATTCACCTGTACCGGTGCTACGGCAACAGGCCCTCGCTGCCGGTCGCGGAGCGCGTATTCGAAAACATACTGACGCTCCCCATGTATCCCGGGATGAGCGATGAGGACGTGAGCGAAGTAGTCAACGCAATCCGCGCCTTCTACACGGAGAGCCCCGTATGCGCTACGGCATCTTCTCGGATGTCCATGCCAACCTGAGCGCACTGCGCGAGGTTATCGGCAGGCTGGGCGACCAGCGCATAGATGCCCTGCTCTGCCTGGGCGACCTGGTGGGTTACGGCGCGCAGCCCAATGAGTGCGTCGAGTACGTTGCGGGCCTGCCCGAGGCCGCCGGAAGAGGCGTCTTCGAGTCGTCCAACGTGGTCGCGGGCAATCACGACTGGGCCTGCGCCGGGCGCGTGGGTCTTGAAGGATTTCAGAGCGACGCCGCAAAGAGCGTGATATGGACCAGGGATATGCTTTCCGGAGAGTCGAAAAACTACCTGGCCACGCTGCCGCTCGTCTGGCGAGAACACGGGATTACCGCCGTGCACGCCTCACCGGTGAATCCCGCGATGTGGACGTACGTCACCGGCGTCGCCAGGGCGCGAGAGGTTCTCGTCGGAATGCAAAATCAGATTTGCTTCATCGGGCATACGCACTACCCGGCGGTCTTCCGACTGTGCGGCGACGAATGTGAAATGCGCGAGGGGGGCTCGTTCACCCTCGAAGAAAACTGCAAATACCTCGTCAACGTCGGCAGCGCGGGCTACCTGCGGCGCAAGGCCGGCGCGGCGAGTTACGCCGTTTACGACGAACGTGAGCGCAAAGTGGACATGTTTCAGTTTGACGCGGCATGAAATCGGAGAATTTATAGACCATGCTTCTGGTAACCGGCGCAACGGGTCTTATCGGTTCCGCGGTGGTTCGCCGCCTTGCCCGCAGGGAGGGGGAAGTTGTCGCCGCGTACCGCCGTACACCGTGCGAACGCTCCATACGGGAGGGCGTTATACCCGTAAGGCTGGATATCGCCGGGCGGTCCGATTTTGACGCGCTCGAATCGAGCGACATCTCCGCCGTAATTCACCTCGCCGCGTCCGTTCCATCAATGAATGAGACCCGGCCTTCACGGTACCTGCGCGATAATGTCATCGGTACCACAAACGTGGTTGACTTCTGCCGACGGAAGGGAATCGGCACGCTGGTTTTCGCGTCATCCATCAGCGTTTACGGCGGTGATGGAGTTCTTTGCGAGGATGACACTCCCGCGCCGTCCGACGATTACGGTTCGTCAAAACTCGACGGCGAGGAGACATGCCTGAGTTTCGCGCGGGAGACCGGCGCGCGCGTCGTCGTGCTGCGGCTCAGCGCCGTGTACGGCCCGGGAATGC
>JAUXGI010000368.1 GCA_030622295.1 Planctomycetota bacterium | reverse complement strand
TCAGACCCTTTCCCGTCGCCATCCTTACGGGTGGCTCCTCCTCAGCGTCTGACCCCCTCGCTGTGTGAAACCCCTCCTTCCTGTTGCCTGTTGCCCGTTGTCCGCCTCAGGCGGATTGCCTGTTGCCGTTTGGCGAATCGTGGGTCTGACTCCCCGAGCCTCGTTTAAGTCTGCCCCCGATTCCTCGGCAGGCTAATCTCCACGACGGTCAGCCGCCCGACATGCCGTGGTCCCTCTCCCTTGAAGAATCCCACCTTCGGCAAACCAAACGTCACTGTGTCGTCGGCAATGACCGCGCATCCAAGCGGCCGGCCCGTGTTGCAGTCCAAACCCGAAGGCGTGTCAACGGCTACCGTGTACGGTCTTGCGGAATTGACGAGCGATATGATGCCGGCGATGGGCTCGCGCACGTCTCCGCGGAGGCCCGTGCCCATCAGCGCATCAACGAGTATCCCGCTTTCCTTGCAGGCCGTTACTTCATCCTCTATGTCCCGTGCGGCGGCAATCTCACGAAAGTCCAGTTTCATTTTCAACACGATGAAACAGTTCGCGCCCGCGTCCGACGCGGGGTTTATTTCGGTCGCGTCGCCGAGATAGCGCACCGCAACGGGCAGACCGGCGTTGTGCAGGTGCCGCGCGATGACGAAACCGTCGCCCCCGTTGTTGCCCTTGCCGCAAAGGATGAGGACCGGTCCCGTGCACTTCCTCGCGTGATGCGCGTTCACCACGCGCATGGCGGCCCCGCGCCCCGCGTTCTCCATGAGGATAAGGCCGGGAATGCCGTAGTCTTCGATGGCCGCCCTGTCCATCTCGCGCATCTCTTCGCGAGTCACCGCCCGGTATTTCACGCCGTTAATCTCAACTTCCATGTGTCCCTCAGTCAATTGTTTCTCCGTAGTGAGAAGGGGGTGGAACTATCCGTTATCCAATGAAATGCACCAGCAGCGAGTCCGTGACCGGCAGGCCCCTGCGCGATACGCGCAGCGTTGCGCCGTCGTCTTCGAGAAAGCCGTCTGCGATTAGTCTGCGGACTTCGTCGTTGAACAGGGCGTCGAGTTCGAAGCCCGTCCGCTTGAGAAAATCATTCCTTTCAAGTCCTGCGCGCATCCTCAGGCCCAGGACGGCGGCTTCGCGGGCTGCGGCCTCCGGCTCGAGTTCCTCCCTGAACACCGTCGGAAGGCCCTCCTCCAGCAGGGCGATGTATTTTGCGATATCGCCGGCGTTCGAGGAGCGCTTTCCATTCCTGTAGGTAAACGAACCGGCTCCGATGCCCAGCGAGTTCCCGTTCAGCCAGTAAGCGATGTTGTGGGCGCATTCGCGGCCGGGCCGCGCGAAGCTCGATATCTCATACTGTGCATAGCCGCGCCCCGGCAGAACCTCGACGGCCTGCAGGTACATCTCCGCCTCCAGGTCTTCCGGCAGGGGAATGACGCGGCCCTCCCGTACGCCGCGCTCCATGGGCGTTTCCGGCTCGTACGTCAGGCAGTAGGTGGAGATATGTTCCGGGTTCATGTCGCACGCCCTGCGCAGGTCCTCGCGCCACATCCCGGGCGTCTCGCCGGGTACCGCAAGGATGAGGTCAAGCGAGATATTTCGAAAGCCCTCCTTCCTGAGGAGTTCGTACGTCTTGTCCGTGTCGTCGGTCGAATGGATTCTGCCGAGCGTTTTGAGCAGTGTCGCGTGAAACGACTGTGCGCCGATGCTGATTCTATTCACTCCGGCGTCGAGCAAAACCCGCGCCTTCGCCTCATCGACGGTTGCGGGGTTGGCCTCGACCGTGAACTCATCCGCCGCGTCCGTGTCGAAATGCCTGCGTACCCCGGCGAGCAATTTCCGCAACTGTTCCGGCGGCAGACAGGTGGGCGTGCCGCCGCCTATGTAGATGGTCTCGGGGACAAGGCCCTCGCCTCGCAGGGTCATCTCCCGCTCCAGGGCGGCAATGTACCTGCCGGCGAGGTCGCGTGCGTAGACGATGGAATTGAAGTCGCAGTACGCGTACTTGCTCAAACAAAACGGCACATGGATGTACAGTGAGACGCGGTTCATGGTTCCTCCAGACGGACGGTCCACAAGAATTTATTCGCCGGCGTTCGCAAAGTCAAATGATTTGTGTCGGCCTCCGCACGTTGACGTATGCGGCGATTTTGGTTACACTGAAGCATTCCGGGTGTTCCTTTTTTTG
>JAUXGI010000234.1 GCA_030622295.1 Planctomycetota bacterium | reverse complement strand
GGCCCCGATAAATCGGGGCCTCCTCCTCAGCGTCTGACCCCCTTTCCTCTGTGTCGGGGAAAGGTTTACCCACATTTCTGACGTGCACCCCTACACCCTTCCGTCCTCTGCCTGGATTATAGAGGCGCGGGATGCGTTTGCAAACACTTTCTGAGCAGCGCCAGTCCGCCCTGCGGGCTGTCCTCGTCCGGTTTCAGGCGGATGTGGACGCTTTTGTCGTCGACCACGCGTACACGGCCTTCCAGCGGCTTGAGCGCCTGCTGGAGTTCCGCGAAATTGCGCACACGCAACATCAGCGCGCCGTCGGCCATCTGGATTTTCCAGACACCCAGTCGTTGCGAAGCCAGCCGCACCTCCGCCACCTCCATCAGACGGACGGCCGATTCGGGGGGCGGGCCGAACCTGTCGCGCATCTCCTCCGCCAGCGAATGCAGTTCATCCTTCGTTCTTGCGGTGCTGATGCGCCTGTAGAGTTTCATGCGCTGCTCACGCCCGGGCACATGGGAGGCGGGAATGGACGCATCCAGGCCGATGTCCACGACCGTCGTTATCGGCTCGTCCACTTCGATGTTTCTGAGTTCCTGGACGGAGGATCTGAGCAAACGGCAGTACATGTCATATCCGACCGAGGTCATGTGCCCGTGCTGCTCCGCGCCGAGGATATTACCGGCGCCGCGGATTTCCAGGTCGCGCATGGCTATCTTGAAACCCGCGCCCAGTTCGTCGAACTCCTCGATAGCGCGCAGGCGCTTCTCCGCGATTTCGCTCAGGGACACGTGTGCCGGCAGCAGCATGTACGCATGGGCGCGGTGCTTGTACCGCCCCACCCTGCCGCGCAACTGGTGCAAATCCGCCAGGCCGTACATGTGAGCGTCATTGATAAAGATTGTATTCACATTCGGCATGTCCAGGCCCGACTCGATTATCGTCGTCGCCACCAGGACGTCGAACTTGCGCTGCACGAATCGCACCATCGCGTCTTCAATCTCATCCTCGGGCATCTGACCGTGAACGATGCCGCAGGCCGCCTCCGGCACAATCCGCGAAAGGTCCCGGGCGACCTTCCTGATGCTCATTACGCGATTGTGCACGAAGAAGACCTGGCCGTCGCGGTTCAATTCGCGCAGGATGCCCTCGCGGATCTTGCGCGGGTCATAGCGGCACACCTCGGTTTGGATGGACAGCCTGTCGCGCGGCGGCGTGGTGAGCGCCGAGACGTCCTTTATGCCCAGCATGGCCATGTGCAGCGTGCGTGGAATCGGCGTTGCCGTCATCGTGATTATGTCGACGGTCGCACGCAGACTCTTGAGTTTTTCCTTGTGCGACACGCCGAAGCGCTGCTCCTCGTCAATGATGAGCAAGCCGAGGTCGCTGAACCTGATATCGGCGCTAAGCAGCCTGTGCGTGCCGATGATCACGTCTATCCGCCCCGATTTCAGCGCCTCGACCGTGCGCCGCTGTTGTGCGGGCGTCTTGAAGCGGCTGAGCGCCTCGACCTCGATGGGAAAGTCCGCCATGCGCTGTCTGAACGTCTGGTAGTGCTGCTGGGCCAGGATGGTGGTCGGGACGAGAACCGCCGCCTGTTTGCCCGCGGTGACGGCTTTGAAGGCGGCGCGCATGGCGACCTCCGTCTTGCCGTAGCCCACGTCGCCGCAAATCAGCCGGTCCATCGGCCGCGGGCTCTGCATGTCCTCCTTCAATTCCCTGGTTATTTCCAACTGGTCCGGGGTTTCATCATATTCGAAAGAGCGTTCGAACTCGTGCTGCCACTCGTCGTCCGGCGGGTACTCGATGCCCGGGCTCGCGTCGCGCACGGCCTGCACGCTCAGCAAGGCCGCCGCCATGCTCCTTACCGCTTCTTTCACGCGCGCCTTTCTGGAGGACCAGTACTTCGTGCCCAGCCTGTCCATTTTCGGCGAGAATCCTTTCACGCCGACGTATTTCTGCACGAGTTCGACGTTCAGAATCGGCTCGTATATCCGCGCGCTGTCCTGATACTCTATGACCAGGTATTCGTTCGCCAGGCCGTCCTTCTCGACGCGCTCCACGCCGAGGAATCGCCCGATGCCGTGCGCCAGGTGCACGACGTAGTCGTTCTTTTCCAGTTCCACGTAGTCATCAACCGGCGCAAAGTGCCTGTATTTGCGCCGCACACGCGCCTGGCGCCGCCTGTTGAACAGTTGCGGGTAGGGAATGGCGACCACGGATATGTCGCGAAAGTCGTATCCCTCTTCCAGCGGGGCAATCTCCAGGCGCAGCCTCTCGCCACCCGGGCGGGCTGCGTCGCCGAACAACTCCTCCAGGCGCTGCGATTCGGCCTTGTTCAGCGCGTATACGACGACCTCATCACTGCCTGAGACGATGTCTGCGAGGCGTTCGCGCACGTCTTCAAGTTTCCCTTCGGACCGCTGAATGGAGCGCACGTCGAAATTCACCGCATCGGCATTGGCGAACGGAAGCGAAGCAATCTGAAGGCATGCAAGCCGCGCGGTATCGCTCATCAGCGCGGAAAAGGCGGCCTGGTGGGATTCCGAGGCGATGTAAGCGTCGAGTTCACGGACCTTGTCATCGATGCGGGCCGTCTCATTGAATACGACGAGCGCGCCGTCCCGCAGTCTGTCCGTGAGCAGCGGGGCGCCTCGTTCGGGCAGCGGCCTGTAGAACGATGATTGACCGACGGCGACAATCCTGCAACTCCCAACCTCGCGTGTGGAGCGCTGGGTGGCCGGGTCAAAGCGCCTGATTGACTCGATTGTGTCGCCGAAGAAATCCAGTCTTATCGGCTCCTCCGCGACGCCGCCGGCCGAGACGGGAAAGATGTCCATTATGCCGCCGCGGATGCTGAACTGGCCGGGAGCCTCGACCATATCCGTCCGCTCAAACTCCCGCTCGACCAGCCAGGCGGCGATGGCGCGCATGTCGTGCCCCTCCCCCGCGCGCAACTCGAGCAGGCCTTGCTCCAGAAGGGCGGCCCGGCAGACGGGCTGGAGGAACGCCTGGACGGAGCCGACGACTATGGGGGGCGCGCCCGAATCGTCTGTCAGCCGGGCCACGGCGTTCAGACGCCCCGCGTAGATGTCGAAGTCCAGTGTCGCTTCTTCTTCACCCGGCGATTCCCACGCGGGGAAATTGACCACGCGCCCCGGCAGCCACGGCTCCAGTTCGCGCGACAGATTGTCCGTCCCCTCGATTGTGGGAGTGACGATGCAGATGGGCTTCCGTAATGATTGAGCGAGTGCAAGCAGAAGGGCCGATGATGAAGAGGCGTACAATCCCCCCGCTCGAAACGTCTTTCCCGGCTTCAGCGAGGCCGTCAGACGTTCGAGTTTTTCCGTACGCGCCAGTTTTTCCGCGATGAACTTCATTCACACAGTTGCGGTGCCATGACGCGATTATAGCAAGCGGCTCGAGCGAGTCAACGGACTCGAGCGGGGGCGAAGTGACAAGGCCTCAGATTTCAGGTGAGGAGAG
>JAUXGI010000364.1 GCA_030622295.1 Planctomycetota bacterium | reverse complement strand
CTCTACGGAAGTCCTGCGTTCCCTCAACTGGCGCTCTACGTCCTGCCTTTCGCCTTCCTGGGCGGTTCTGTAGGCATGCCGGTAGAAATCCCCGGCTTTATCGGGTCGGCCCGCCTCGCGTTCCATGTCGCCGAGTTCGAGATATATCTGGGCCAGCGTGGCGTACGCCTCGGTGTAATCCCATGCATATTCAATTACGCTTTCGAGTATGCAACGGCACCGCTGCACGTTGCCGCGCCTGTCTTCGGCAGAGAGCGCGCGGGCATAATTGTCCGCGACGCGCACGCTGTCCGGGCTGGTGCGATATGTCGCGCTCCATAGCGACATCTCGTCCCGCCAGTCGTTGTTTCGGATGACGGTACGCACGCAGAATAATACGACAATCACTCCCAGCAATGCAGATGGCACGACAATGCGGAGGCCCTCGTTTGCCCTGAGCAGGCCGAACAACCGGAAGGCGCCCACCGCGAGCAGCGCGCACAGGGACAACGTCGATACGTACAGAAGCCTCTCCGCGCCTATCGTGCCCGTACTGATGAAGACGTTGCTCACGGGCGCAATCGTGATAAAAAACCATAGCGCCATGAAAGACACAAAGCGCCGCCTGCGCCATGACCAGACGGCCAGAGCGCCCAGGACGAGCAGCGCGACCAGGGAAACCAGGAAGCGCAAATCAAGAAGCGATTCGACGGCGGGGATTGCGTTGTACGAGTAATCCGCCGAAAGCGTCAGTGGAAAGACCAGCCGCCACAGGTACAGACCCAGCATCACAACGGCGGTTCCCTCGCGCTGCAGAAACGGCATGTACGGCAGCGGGTTGTCGGTCAGCCCGGGCAGGGTCGGCGGGATGCCCCTGAGCACCAGGTGGCGGACGAAAAACCAGCCGGCAATCACCGCGAAATAGAAAACGTAACAGGCAGTCTTGCGCCGCAGGAGATACCGCGCAAGCGATGCAACGGCGGGGCGGTTGTCATCCTTTTTGCCCGTCTTCGGCCGGCGGAAGAGCACATCGAGCACGATGACGAGGGCAATCATGGCGATTGCGTTTTCCTTGCACAGGAGCGCCAGCGCCATGCATATCGCCGCGAGGATGTTCAGCGCGATTGCATTGCCGCGGGCCTCCGCTCCCCGCATGTGCAGCAGCAGCCCCGCCAGGACAAACATCATCACCAGGAGATCCGCCCTGCCGACGACGTTGGTTACCGCTTCCGTTGTCACCGGATGCGTGACGAACAGCAGCGCCGCGAAAAGCCCCACCAGCCACGAGCGCTCGCGCATTTTCCCGCTCGTTGCCGAATGCGAGAGCATCGACACGAAGAAGAAGAGCAGCACGCCGCTCGTCGCGTGGATTATCAGGTTGACGATGTGGTATCCGGTCGGGTCGTCGCCGCAGCCGAGCCAGTGCCGGTTGATATAATAGGTGTAGAGGGTGAGGGGGCGATAGAGGTTTGACCACAGCGACGGCGCCCAGTAGTGCATCGTCCAGATTTTCTCCACGTTCCCCGCGTCGGCGACGTGGGGATTCCGGGCTATGATTATCTGGTTGTCAAAAACGAACTCGCCCGTGAACGAGTTCGAATAGGCGATCAGCGCGGCAGCGGCAATGAGGACGACGCCGGCAAAAAGCCACAGCGGGTTAACGCGCGGCATCCTGAAAAGAGACTGGACGGGGCGTTCTTCAGGTTGGCCCTTGCGCCGCAGGACCTCGTTGACCTCGGACTTGCTCACGCGCAGGCGCGCCGCCATCTTCGCCGCAGACATGCGGCTGCGGTTATTTTCGATGAACCTTATCTGTTTTCGCGTCAGCATTCGGCCGTTGACCGGTCTCGCCTTTGCAGCAGGGGCTGAATCGGACCTGAATCGAACATAAGCCCCACTTTTATTTCTTGTCCGATACGGTTTCCCTCGTCGGGCATCGGGACAGGCAATTCAGGTCCCTGTTGTTTTTTATTCCGTTCTCGCCCCCGCCGGCAACAGGAAAGCAGACAGAAGCGACGGAACCATTCGATGACGTTGTAACATACTGCAACATACTGTCACATGTCCCCCTTGCCGTCAAGTGCCGGGCGTCCCGCTGCAAACTGTTACCCAAAGGGGTCTGACCCCTTTGGGTAACAGTTTGTGTTACCTGCAGGGGTTGGCCCTTTTTGGTAACAGTTTGAAACCTTTGAGCCGGATGGCCGTCTAATAAATGAAGTTGAT
>JAUXGI010000351.1 GCA_030622295.1 Planctomycetota bacterium | reverse complement strand
GGGAGTCAGACCCTTCCCGTCGGGGACACAGCCCCTCTTTTGCTTCCGGTTTGCATGACTTCGGGAGCGGCTCCCGATGTCAGGATGCGCGGAAGGAAAAGGCAGCCGAAGGCTGCTCCTCCTCAGCGTCTGACCCCCTCGCCGATCCGCCTGAGGCGGATTGCCCGTTGCCTGTTGCCGTTTGGCGAATCGGGGGTCTGACTCCCCGAGCCTCGCACGCAACAGAATTCTGGTGAGAAATGCGGACTACGGTCTGGGCTTGGTGAACTTCAAACCCTTGAAAAGGCTGTCAATCGGCTCGGCGCTTTTCTTGTATTGCCTGGCCGGCATCGCCGCCCAGATTACGTAGCCGATGCGGTCCTTTATCACAAAGCAAGCCTTCATGCGGGTGTCGGAACCTATCCCCGGCATCGGCCCTTTCAACGTATACTCCAGCGCATCCTGACCGTCCAGGGTGATACGCCTTGAACGCTTTTGCACAAAGCCCATCTTGCCGGCGGCATCGAGGTATTGTTTGGCGAAGTCCTCCAGCGTCTTGTCCCCCGGTACCGACGGTTCAACGCTTATTCCGCCCCGCATCCGGTTCCACCTGTTGTCCAGTTCAATCTCCTGCTCGGTCTCCTTGAGTGCCCACAGCATGTCTGGGAGGGTTATCTTGAAGCCGTGTTTTTTATCCTCGTGTTGCGGAGGGTCGCCGATCCTCACGGGTGTAAGGGTAACTGAATCCAGAATACGATTCAGCGCCTTCTCGTTTTCCCCGCTCCTTTCCGACGGAGAAACGGTGAACAATATCATCGCCACGTTTCCCTTAAGAATCACCGAGCACCGTCCTTCAAGAGTAAACATGTTGCATTTCACACGGAGACTGCTGTCCAGCCTTTCGTGGTCACCCTGCTTGTGTTCCACCTTTTCTTCCTTGCCGATCTCAAGTCGCCAGCCGAATGTCTGCTGGATTTCCGTGCTCATCAGGCGCGTCAGGATACTGCTTGCCGTTTTCACATCCGTGCCGGCCGGGATACCGGTGCATACCATCCCCAAAGCCTTGCCGTCGGTAATCAACCCGCTGACGGCCAACATGGTCAGCGGCATCCTGTGCTGAGCGAGAATCGACCAGTCCCCGGACGGGCGCCTGATTGAGAAGCCGGCCTTCCTGTCTATGTAGGAATCGTCCTTCCGGTTCGGGTCCGCCACGTAGTCCTGGTCGGTCTTATTCTTTGACTGCGCCTCACCCGCACTGCCGCGGATGAACCGCAGATTCCTGACGATGTCCACAATCAGCACGGGTTCAAAGACCGACTTGTTGAAGTAGCAGGCTTCGCCGCCGATGTTCACCTCCCGAACCTCCGTCTCCACGCCGTCGACCTTTCGTTTCTCCGGTTTGCTCCCCACCAGTTGCAACTTCTGCAACGCCGCGGAAGTCGTGTCAAACACCCAGAGATCTTCCGCCTCTTCGGGTTTTCTCTTCCTGAGATGACGAAAGTAATGCTGCACTGCGAAATCAAACAACACGGGCTCGGCTATGCCCCCCCGAACAATGTTCCTGAAGCCTCTGTCTCCGAACTTGCGGTCAACAGACAACTCCTTCAACTGACGCTCACTGCCCTCCGCCGGGGCGTCATAGACGGCTCCGACGTACGTCTCTATCTTGACCTTGGGCGTCTGTTCCGTCATCAGCATGGCGACAGCCCTGAACTTCAGGTCATACAAAGCCTTGATTTCGACATCGCGCGTCTGCCTGCCGAACTCCAGGTGCCCTGTCCGTTCGTAAAGGTACATGTGCTCCATTCCACTCTTCACCCTGCTCACGACCACGTGCCGCCAGCCGACATGCTTGCCCTCAAGGAAGATGCCGTACCAGTCTTCAAGGACCTTCCTCTTCTCCTTGAAATCGAACGATTCGCGCTCCCCGCCCGGCCCCGGCATTTCTTTCGCCAAAACCGGCACCATGCAGCCGAAAAGCAAAGCCGTCGTCACAAATGCCAACACTGCATATCTTGTCCTAACCATTGCAACACTCCTCACAAACGGGGTATATCCGCATCCGCTTCGGTCATTACATGCCGACATTCTAACGCCTCGCGACAGTTTCCGCAACCGTCCCCTCCCAACCTACTGTCACCTAAAGGGGTCAGACCCCTTTAGGTGACAGTAGAGGTCATGCCCCTCATGCCCCTCACCTGCCAATACGCCGGAGCGCCGTCTTTATTCACACGGTCCCGGCTCCGGCGGTTTGTTCTTGCACCAGGCGACGGCGTCTGGTAAATTCTTCTCGAAACCAGTCCGGAGGGGGGATATGCTTTCGGAAGATGCCTTCCGCAAAAACCTGGCGGCGTTGCGTGCACGTGACGCGGCGCTCGCGCGC
>JAUXGI010000222.1 GCA_030622295.1 Planctomycetota bacterium | reverse complement strand
GATGGACTCATCGTCCAGGAACATCTCTCGGACGATGAGAGCGAATACACGGTGGGCGTTTTCGTGAAGCGCGACGGCACGGTTGCCGGTTCAATCACGATGCGGCGCGTCCTGCTCTACGGCGTTACCATTGCGGCCGAGGTGCGGGACTTTCCGGAAGTCCGCCGGGAGGCCGAGAAGGTCGCAGGGGCGATGAAGCCATTCGGCCCGTGCAACATACAACTGCGCGTGACCGAACGAGGCCCCGTGACGTTTGAAATCAATCCCCGCTTCTCCAGCACCACCGGGCCGCGCGCCGCATTCGGGTTCAACGAGGTCGAGGCCGCGATACGACATTACATCCTCGATGAAGAGATTGACCTCTCCCGCTTCAGGGAGGGCTTCTTTGCGAGATTCTGGGATGAAATCATCGTGCCGTATTCAGACTACGAAGCCTTCCGGCAAAACGGCGTTATCGATGAACCCCGCGGACGGGCGTTCGGTCATCTGACAGGTCAGCATAAAACGGCAAGGTTCGTGTGAAAATAAACATAGTCATACCTCAGAGCCTGGAGAGCCCTACCGCCCTGATGGGCGGCATACCCATTGCGGTCGAACTGGCGCGGGTGGGAATCGAGGTTACGCTTATTCTGCTGCACCACGACTACGATTCGTACAGTCCCGATTCACAGGCGGTTCACCTGCCGGAAGATGTGCGGCACATGGTGCGCATAGTCTACGCGGGCCAGATGCTTGTAAAAAAGAGACGCTGGCAAAAGTCATATTTCTCGCTGCCTCAACTCGCGGTCGTGGCCCTGAAATCCACCCGCGGCCTCAAGCGCGCGCTCGCCGAAAACCCCGCCGACGCCGTTATCCTCTACAAGGCCCAGCCGCACGTCGTTCTGGCGGGGCTTTACGCGAAGCGGAAACTGCGCGTGCCTACCGTGTTGATGGTCGACGACCTCGAAAGCGAATCCAACAACATCCGCTCGCGCTGGATGAAGGCCCTCCTGCGGCGGTACGAAAAAAAGGCGGCCCGGAGTTTTGATGCCGTCATCGCACACTCACGCTTCCTCGCGGCGCACTTTGCACAACTGACGGGAAACGACCGCGACGTGCATTTCATTCCGCCGGGGGTGGAGCCGTGGCGGTTTGAAGACGTACCGCGGGAGCCTCATCGCTTTCAGCACAGGGTCCTCTACTTCGGCAGCATGAGCCCGAAGTCCGGCCAGAGGGTGGACCTTCTGCTGGAAGCCTTCAGACAGGTTGTCGCGAAAGTCCCCGACGCCCGGCTGGTCCTCGCCGGTGCGGGGAATGCGGAGGAAATTGAAAACACTCTTGAAGGGATGAACCTTCGCAAAAATGTTTCTTACGTCGGCCCGTTTGAACTGAGCGAACTGCCGCGGCTCGTCGCGGCGTGCGACGTCGTGGCGGACCCGGTGGACGCCTCGCTCGCGAATCAGGCAAAGTGCTCCACGCGCGTCAGGTACGGCATGTTTTTAGGCAGGCCGGTGGTAACGGGCAATGTGGGCGACCGCGCGTGGATGCTGGGCCGGGGCGGCCTGGCAGTGGAGGCCGGCGACACCGGCGCGCTCGCGACGGCGCTGACGCACCTGTTGATGTCGCCCGACGCGGCCCGCGGCATGGCGCGCGAAGGCGGCGAACGAATCAAACAATTTTACTGGTCAAATGTCATACGGGATTACTTTGGGATACTGGAGACTGTGTGCGGGACGAAGGTTTCGTGTGAACCCAAACAGCCCGTTCCGTGCGCCTGTCAGGAGGTTACATGAGCAAAGTCAGCCTGATATACCCGACCCTGAGGAATTGGGAATCCTGGCCGCCGCTGAGCCTGGCGCATCTTGCCGCCTTTCTGGAGCGGCGCGGGCACGAGGTGGAAATAATTGACAGGAACGTTCTGCTCAACCGCGCGCGCGGAAGCATGGCCGGCGCAGACAAGGCGACGCGGGATGCGCTGACTCGGTTTCAGCCGAACATCGTAGGCCTGACGGCTACGACGCCTCTCCTCAGTGACGCTTACAAGTGCGCCCTGGCGGCGCGAGAAACCATTCCTCGGGCGGCGCTGATTATGGGCGGGCCGCATGCCAGTCTCCTTCCCGAAGAGACATTGCGGGAGTTCCCTGAAATCGACCTTGTCTGCAAGGGCGAGGGCGAGTTCACGCTGGCGGAACTGGCCGATGGAGAGCGGCCCCGGAACATCAGGGGGCTTTACTATCGGGAAAACGGCGACATCCGCAACACCGGCATGCGCGAGATGACGCGGGAGTTCGATTCCCTGCCCCTGCCGGCGCGCCACCTTATAGACATGAAGCGGTATCTCAGGCCGACGAGTTTTCTGATACGCGGCGTAGAGGTCCGCGGGACGCACATCTTCTCCGGCCGCGGCTGCCCCGGCAGATGCCGCTTCTGCGCGGGACACCGCGTCAACGGGCCCGGCCTGCGGCTGCATTCGTCGGAAAGGGTCATTGAGGAGATTAAGCACCTTGTCGACGTGTACCACGTGAACGGGCTGTATTTCGCGGAGGAGATGTTTCTCGCAAACAGAAAGCGAGTGACCGAGATATGCGAATGGCTTATCCGCAGCGGTTACAGCAAGAGAGTGATGGGGTGCGCAAATTCGCGCGTTGACATGCTGAACCCGCAACTCCTTGCGCTGCTGAAGCGCGCAGGTTTTGTGCAGATGGAGTTCGGCATCGAGAGCGGCTCGCAGCGGATGCTCGACCTGATGCTGAAGGGTACGAACACGGAGCAGAATCTCCGGGCCATAGAAATGACAAAGAAAGCCGGCATCCGCGTGCTGGCCAACATGATAGTCGGCCTGCCGTGGGAGACGATGGAAGACCTGAAGGCGACGCGAAAATTCCTGAAGAAGGCGAAGCCGCACTTCGCAGCGATAAACAAATTCGCGCCCTTTCCCGGCAGTCCGCTTTTTGATGAACTGCGCGAGGAAGGAAAACTGCCCGCCTCGTGGGATGCGTATTCACAGACCGACACGACCACAAACTACTGCCGGATTGAAGACGGGACGTTCATAAAAGAGTTTCTGAAGTTGCGGGCCAGGTACTACGTGCTGAACACGCTCAACATGGTAAAGTTCAACTTCCTCAGGCGGCCCCAATTTATCTTCAAGTCGCCTTATTACATGTTCAAGGACCCTCTGCGCTATGCGTGGCGCAGGGCGACGCGCAGGTTCCACAAGCCGGCCCTGGCGGAGGCAACCACATGAGCGTAGGAAGTGCATTATACGAAGTAGTTGATGCGTGCCGCGAGGTCGCCGACGGCCAGAAGGCCGTAAAAAAACGCCCCGCCCTGCCGACACAGATGATATTCATCGCCACGAAACGATGCAACTCTCGCTGCAAGATGTGCAACGTCTGGAAGGAGGGCGGAAGGGACGACCCGTCGCGTGAAGAGATTATTCGCGGGGTTCGGTCTCCCCTGCTCAGCAGGGTACGCTACGGCCAGTTGTCGGGCGGCGAGCCGATTCTCCGCGAGGACGTGGCGGACATAGTCGGCGCGGTACTGGACGGCTGTCCGAAGTTTGTAAAACTCGGCATCGCCAGCAACGGCCTGGAG
>JAUXGI010000065.1 GCA_030622295.1 Planctomycetota bacterium | reverse complement strand
TTCACGACACTTCACGCGGGTACAGGGCCACGGAATTGCACGAACGCCTGGAAGCCGAACTCCCTGAGGGGATTGACGTACTCAGGGTGGAACTGGCTTCTCCGCAAGCAAGCGCCGTACCCCGGGATGTGGTCTATCTGGCCACGCTGCCCGAGAGCATGGAAAAGGAATGGATGAAAGAAAGAGCGGAATCCTTTCTGCGGAGCCGCAGGGTGGAAATCGACAGGATACGCGTGGAAAAGGTAACCCGCGTGGACCTGCGGCCGTACGTCAGCGCTCTCGAGGTCGCCCCGCAGGGACTCATGCTGCACATAAGAGTCACCCCCAGGGGCAGCGCGCGGCCGGAAGAAGTGCTGCGCGTGCTCGGGCTGGACCCGCTGGCGGCTCGCATCCGACGTGCCGAACTGAACCTCAACCCCTGAACCGCCGCCCGGTCGACGCAATAACGCACCGGGGCGGGAAACAGGGAAGGCAAATGAAAAAAACAATGTTGGTCAATGTGGGCGAGCCCGAAGAAGGGCGCGTGGCCATATTGAAAGACAAGGTTCTCGATGAACTCTACATCGAAAGAACCCAGAAAGAGACATATTTAGGCAACATATACAAGGCCCGCGTGGCCAATGTGGAGCCGGCCATACAGGCCGCCTTCGTTGATTTCGGCGGGGAGAAGCAGGGGTTCCTGCACGTCTCCGATGTGTTGCCGCAAATCAGCAAAGACAGCGGCAAGGCCTCCGGCAGGCGCGGCAGGCATCGCCTTATCCAGAACGTGCTTCGTCGCGGTCAGGAGTTGCTCGTACAGGTTACACGCGACGGCGTGGGGCACAAGGGCCCGACCCTGAGCATGTTCATCAGCATACCCGGCCGATACCTGGTGCTCATGCCGCATCTGAAGCGTCTGGGCGTTTCAAAAAAAATCGAGGAGCCCGAACGGCGCGATACGTTGCGCAAGATGCTCGAGTCGCTTCACCCGCCGAAGGACCTGGGCTTCATCATCCGCACCGCCGGCGTCGACAGGACCAAGCGGGAACTGCTGAAGGACCTGCAGTATCTCCTGAGGCTGTGGAAGGCCCTGCAATCGCGTGCGAAGCAGGGAAAGGTCCCCTCGGAACTGTACAGGGAGAGCGACCTCGTCATCCGGGCGATACGAGACCTGTATAACTCGCAAATCAGCGAGATAATCATCGACTCCGAGGAGGAAACCAGAAAGGCGCGCGAGTTCATGCGCTCGGTCATGCCGCGCACCGGCCGCGTTGTCAGGTTTCACGACACCGACGAGCCTATCTTTTACAAGTACGGCGTAGAAGACCAGATAGAGAGCCTCTACCAGCGCAAGGTGCCGCTCAAGAGCGGCGGGTCCGTCGTCATCGAACAGACCGAGGCGATGGTAAGCGTGGACGTCAACTCCGGCGGCTACCGCCGGGAGAAAGACCTGGAGGAGACCGCGCTGAAGATAAACCTTGAGGCCGCCCGGGAGGTCGGCCGGCAGTTGCGCCTGCGCGACCTGGGCGGGGTCGTCGTTATAGACTTCATCGACATGCGCCCGGCGAAGAACCGCCTGGCCGTGGAGCGCGAGTTCCGCGCCGCGGTCAAGGAAGACCGCGCGCAGAAGACCGTGCTGAGGATGTCGCGCTTCTGCCTCATCGAGATGACCCGCCAGAAGATGCGCCCGGGCATGCACCGCGACGCTTACGAAGAGTGCCCGCTGTGTCACGGCGCAGGCGCGGTCAAGACCGTCGCCAGCGTCAGCCTGGGGGTCATGCGGAAGATAAAACTCGGCCTGCGGGACCCGAAAATAGTGACCATCGAGGTCGCCGTCAGCCCGCAGGTGGCCTTCTATCTCCAAAACACCAAGAGGAAAGACCTGGTCTACTTCGAAGAAAAATACGGCAAGGGCATACTCATTAAGAGCGATGAAAACTTCCAGACGGAAGACAACAACGTGGCCTACCATACCAAAAGCGGCGAAAAGAAATTATAGTCACAAACAGGGACTTTAATCGCTTGTCCCGAGTGAAGCGAGGGGGACTCAATCAAACAGGTTGCGAGGGGGTCAGACGCTGAGGTGGGGGGGACTGTCACTATTTACGGAATTCCGCGAGCGGTGCGAGTGGAATTCGTAGAATAGTGACTGTCCCCGTAAACACCGGCTCTACAGCCGGCCAACCGACGCCTGTGCGAAAAAAGCGGGCAACTTGAGGACTTTGAACCTTGAACCTTGAATCCGCCTGAGGCGGAAACCTTGAACCTTGTTGGAGTAACCCCGTGGAGAAGGCGGAAGAATACGCGGTTTTCAAAGACGGCTCGAAGCAATACAAGGTAACAAAGGGCGACATCGTCGATATTGACCTGCGGGACGTCGAGCGCGGCCAGGCGATTACGTTCAACGACGTCATGTTGTTCTGCCGCAAAGACGACATTCGCATCGGGCAGCCCGTTATCGAAGGCGCTTCCGTCACCGGTGAGGTCGCGGGGCCTGTGGCCGGTGAAAAGGTGACGGTCTTCAAGTTCAAGAGGCGCAAGGGCTACCACAAGAAGATAGGCCACCGTCAGAAATATACCCGCGTAATAATCAAAGACCTCAACCTGAAATAGCAAACCGCGAGGGGGTCAGACGCCGAGGAGGAGGCCCCGATTTATCGGGGGCGACGGGAGGGGTCTGACTCCCCGAGCGCGCACTAACATATCGTTCGTTATTTTTGAACTCCTGCTCAGGAGCAAAGTCATGGCACATAAAAAAGGACAAGGTTCCACAAGAAACGGCCGCGACAGCAACGCGCAGCGGCGCGGCATCAAGGCTTACGGAAATCAGGCCGTCAGGGCCGGCTCCATCATCGTCCGGCAGTGCGGCACGAAGTTCAAGCCCGGCCGCAACGTCGGCCAGGGCAGAGATTACACCCTCTTTGCGCTTGTCGACGGCCGTGTGCAGTTCGCCGAAAATCGGAAGGTCAGCGTTACACCGCAGAGCGGCTCGTAGGAGGCATCGCGGCGAGGTACCTGTCAAGTTGCAGCGGATTCCTGCCGATGATACAGGCGAGCCATGTTGACTTGAAGTATGACCATGCCAAATAGTTGAGGAGTGTTCATGCGACACTCCTCTTGTTTTTTATCGGAATAGTCCATGGGATTGTTCGTTGACGAGGCGATCATAGCGGTGCGCGGCGGTCACGGCGGAGACGGCTGCGTCTCGTTCCGTCGGGAGAAGTACGTGCCCCGCGGGGGGCCGGACGGCGGCGACGGCGGCCGCGGAGGGGACGTTATTCTCGTGGCCGACAGAAACCTGAACACGCTCGTCGACCTGAGCCACGCCACGGAGTACGCCGCCGGGAACGGACGCCCCGGCATGGGCAAGAAGAAATACGGCCGTTCGGGCAAGGACGTGACAATACGCGTGCCCGTCGGCACCATCGTGCGCAACGCCGAGAGCGGCGACGTGCTGCGTGACCTTGTGTGCGACGGCGAGCAGCTGGTGGTGGTGAAAGGCGGCCGCGGCGGACGGGGCAACGCGCGCTTTGCCACCTCGACCAACCGCGCCCCGCGCCGTGCCGAAGAAGGCAGGGAGGGGGAGGGGCGGACGATTCGCCTCGAATTGAAACTCCTGGCGGACGTGGGCATCGTAGGCCTGCCCAACGCCGGCAAATCGACCCTGCTGTCGAAATTGTCCCACGCCCGGCCCAAAATCGGCGCGTATCCTTTCACGACCCGCTACCCGTACCTGGGCATTGTAAAGGCGGGCGAGTACGATACGTTTGTCATGGCGGACATCCCCGGCCTGATAGAGGGCGCCCATAAGGGCGCGGGCCTGGGAGACGAGTTCCTCAGGCACATCGAGCGCACGCGGATAATCGTGCACATGATAGACATCGTCCCCCAGGGCGGGCCCGAACCCCGCGAGGCGCACAAAATAATAAGAGGAGAATTGAAGGATTACAGCGAGGGGCTGGCGCAGAAGCCCGAAATAGTCGTTGCGAATAAAATGGACATTCCGGGTTCCGTGGAGGCGCTTGCCGCGCTGCGCGCAAAGACCGGCATTGACGTCCTCGGCATCTCGGCAATCACGGGGGGCGGTCTGAACGACCTCCTGCGCGCAATACTGGTAATGCTCCAGAACACCGGCCATGAGTAGTTTCTGTTGCGGAAAGTCGATTTTTCGCGCTCGGGGAGTCAGACCCTTCCCGTCGCTTCGCTCCTCCTCAGCGTCTGACCCCCTCGCGGTGAGAATCGACTTTCCGCAACAGAAACCAGGTAATTCTTCCATGATTGAATCGGGCAGCACGGGAACCCTAGCACAAAGCATTACCAGTTTTGAGGCGCACAAATGGAACTGAACGAACTCCTTCAGCACATGGTGGAAGCCGGGGCATCCGACCTCATCATCAAATCAGGGGGTGTTCCCGCCGTGAGAGTCAACGGCAGGATAACATTTCTGGACGAAGAACCCGTCACTCTCCAGGACACGCGCTCCTACTGCGATATCTTCCTGGTCGAAGAGACCCGCAGGATATTCGAAGAATACGGCGAGGTGGACGCCGCGTATCACATTGAGGGAATGGGCAGGTTCCGCATAAACCTGTTCCGGCGGCAGGGGGAACTGGGAGTGGTCTTCAGGTATATCAAGGACGAGATACCGTCCTTCGCGGAACTCAACCTGCCTGTTCAAGCCCTGCAACGCCTCTCGCTCCAGTCGAGAGGCATGGTCCTGATTACCGGCGTGACCGGCAGCGGCAAGTCGACCACCATCGCCTCGATGATAGAGTACATCAACAGCGTTGCGCAGAAGCACATCATCACCATCGAGGACCCCATCGAGTACCAGTTTTACGACAAGAAGAGCATCATCAGCCAGCGCGAAATAGGCCTGGATACCGAGGACTTCGCCACGGCGTTGAAGTACTGCATGCGTCAGTCCCCCGACGTAATCGTCATCGGCGAGATGCGCGACAAGGAGACCATGGATGCCGCCATCAACGCCTCGGAGACCGGCCACCTGGTGCTCAGTACCCTCCATACCGTCAACGCCGTCCAGACCATAGAGCGCATCATCAACCTCTTTCCGAACGAACAGCACAACCTCATACGGCTGCAAATGTCGTTGAACCTCCAGGCGGTGGTCTCGCAGAGACTGCTCACACGCATCGACGCGGAGGGGCGAATGCCCGCCGTTGAAATGATGTTCGGCACTCCGCTCATACGCGAATTCATAGCCGAAGGCAAGACCAAGGCAATCACCAAAGCCATTGCAGACGAGCATTCACATTACGGCACGCAGACCTTCAACCAATCGTTGTGCGACCTGTACGTAAATGGTAAAATAACGCTGGAGGAGGCCCGCGCCGCCTCGGACAACGCCGATGACCTGGAACTCCAGATACGCGGCATCCGCAAGGGCGGCGACATGTCGAAGATGCCCGACGAGGACGCGCAGGAAGGAAAACGCCCGAGCACGACCGCGCGAATCAGGCTGGGCGCGGAACAGTACGACATGCTCGACTGACTGCTCAGAACAGGCAACAGGCGAGGGGCAATCCGCCTCAGGCGGACAACAGACAACAGGAAAACTTGAAACCTGAAACTTGAAACCTGAAACTTCCCTCCCACTTTGCCACTTTGCTACTTTGCTGCTGACCATAAACATCGGCAATACGAACATCCTTTGCGGAGCATTCGAAGGCGAATCGCTCGCGCGAGCCGAGCGGTTTCCCCTCTCGGACAGGTCACGCCTGGACGTTTTTCTCAACTCGTACCCGCAAGCCGAGTCCGTTCTCGCAGCCGGAGTCAACCCGGAGGTTTCAGAATCAGTCGTCGAGTCCGCCTCCGGCGCGCTCAGATGCCCCGCACTGCTGGCGGGCAGGGACTTTCGCGTGCCCGTCCGCAACCGCACCACGTGCCCGGAGAAGGTCGGGATAGACCGCCTGCTGAACGCGCTGGCGGCTCATGAGCGTGTAAAAAAGTCATGCGTGGTCATCGACATCGGCACGGCCGTCACCATCGACGCCGTGGCCGGGAACGGCGACTTCCTCGGCGGCGCCATCATGCCCGGTCCCGGAACCGCGCTCTCGGCGCTCCACTCCAACACCGCGCTGCTGCCTGAAACCTCCCTGCCGAGGGAGATACCGGTTTTGGGCACGGACACGCAAGGCGCAATGTCGTCGGGCGTGTTCTGGGGGACGGTCGGGGCGATTGAAAAGATATCGGAAATGCTGCGGCGCGAAACAGCCGGTGCGGTTACCTTCCTCACCGGCGGCGGCGCGGAGCGCTTCGCGCCTCACCTGAGCGGCATCGACCATCTCATTCCCGCGCTCGTCCTGGAGGGATTGCGCCTGGCATGGCTGATGTCAGACCGGAAACGGGGGAGGCAAGCAGGAAAGTAGGAAGGGGGGAGTTTCAGGTTTCAAGTTTGCCCGTTGCCCAAGGCTCGGGGAGTCAGACCCTTCCCGTCGCTTCGCTCCTCCTCAGCGTCTGACCCCCTCGCCTGTTGCCCGTTGTCCGCCTGAGGCGGATTGCCCCTTGCCCTCACCCCTTG
>JAUXGI010000264.1 GCA_030622295.1 Planctomycetota bacterium | reverse complement strand
GAGGCGTCGGGTCGGTGTCCTCTTCCTCGTACGGAACCTCCTTGAGGTAGATGGTAATGGACGGGCCGCGATGCCACAGGTCGGCGGCGTTCTCGTATGACATCTCCTCGCCGACTATGCGGTCGAAGGTCTCTCCAGACACCGCCACGGCATAGACCCTCACGGTGGTCAGCCCTTCCGGGGGGTCAGGCGTGCGCTGGTTGAACGGCCACCCCGCGCAGGAGACGCATAACAAAGAGACCGATACAAAAAAAGCGAAGACTTTGATGGTGCGCATGGCATGTACTCCTTCCTCAGTGTCAGCGGCGAAATCCTTCACGCATACTTCACCAAAAAAGCGAGGATTTCGCAAGGAAAAGTCGAGAACCGGGCAGCCTTCGGCTGTCTTTTCCTTTCGCGCCCTCTCTTCTCGGACATTACTTCCGAGGTCATGCAAACCGCCCCACTTCGTGGGGTTTTTTCCTCTCGCGCTCGCTGTCTTCGGGAGCGGCCACTGAGGTCAGAAGGCGTAGAACGTGAAAGAGCGGGCAAGGCCCGCCTCCTCAGCGTCTGACCCCCTCGCCGTGAAAATCCAGGATTCTTACATGCCCCATCCGGCCGTTTCAAGTTGACAGGGCGGGGCAGTGTGCATAGAATGAAATCCACAACGATTTTGCCGTCGCACCCCCGCGCGGGGAAAACGCCCGGCGGTGTACGCGGCGGCCGTATTATGTGTCAACCACCTGGACAGACGGGAAAATGGACAACCAGGAACAGCACTTGGTGAGAATACGGCGGGCGAGCGTCGAGGAGATGGTTCGCCTCAGCCACGCGGAGATTCAGCCGGCGGATTTCTTCAAGGCCTTTTTGGGGCGTCTGCTTCAGGCATTTGAAGCGGAGGGCGGGTCGCTGTGGCTGCAGAACAACGCCACGCGCGACCAGGTCACTCCCCTGATACAGTCACAGCCTCCCGAAGGCATGGAGGAGTTGCAGCCGGAGAACGTGCAAAACGTCGTGCTGCGGACTCTCGACAGCACAAAGCCGCTGCTCATCGCACCCGACCGGGCCATAGCGGCGGCATCACAGTCAACCGCCGAGGACGCCTACCTCGACCACCTCACTCTGATGTGCGTGCCGTTCGTCGTCGACAACGATTCGACAGGGTGCTTTTTCGCGTACCGCACGCAACCCTCGGCCGACAACTTCACGCCCGACGACATCTACCACGCACAGAACCTGCTGACGTACGTCTCGATATATCTTCTGAACCACCGCCTCAAGACCGTGGAGACCGCGACCAAGAGGCTGGATGCGGTAACGAAGTTGTCCGAGGAATTTCTTACCACGCTGGATCAGGAGAGGGTCTGTATCGCAGCGGTGAACCTGGGGGCGGAGGTGGTGCAGTATGACCGCTGCTCGATATCGCTGGGGTATCCGGGGGCGCTGAAACTGGTCGCGGTCACCAAGCAGGACCTTGTGGAAGCCAAGAGCGTAATGGCGCGGAAGATATGCGAGGTCTCCGAGCATTTCCTCGCCCGCGGTGAACCGACGCTGGTCACGCGGAAAACCCTGGGCCAGATAGAGGACGAGGATTCCCGCCGGTCGATTGAGGAATACCTCGAGTTGACGGGAATGGAGACTACCTATTCCATACCCCTGAAGACCGGCGAGAGGACGCTGGGTGTGATGCTGTTCGAGTCTTACAGTGAAAACGCCTTTGACGAGCGCAGCATCCACAACATGGGCTACCTCGGCGCGCACACGGTGCGGGCGCTGGGGCGTTCACACCAGTACAGCAGTCTGCCGATGATAAAGGGCTGGGAGGCGCTGAGCCGGGCCAGGGGCAGGGTGCAGGCCATGCCCCGGCACAAACTCTACATAATCTCGGGGCTGATGCTGACCGCGATTCTTGCGCTCGTCTTCATGCCGTGGGGCTACAACGTCAGCGGCGACTGCGTGGTGGAAGCCAGTAATGCGAGATTCGTGTACGCGCCTTTCGACAAGGCCGCCCTCAAAAAAATGCTCGTAAAGGAGGGAGACCGCGTGCTGGAGGGGCAGATAATCGCAAAACTCGACGACGAGCCGCTGCAGAACCAACTCCAGTCTCTGATTACCTCCCGCAACGCCGCGAAGCACAGGATGCACGTCGCCGAAAGCATCCGCGACGTCGCAGAGAAGAACCGCCAGAAACTGATGATGCGGCAACACGACATTCAGATTGACCTCGTGGAGGAACAGATACGCAAGTGCAATCTGCGCAGCCCCATTGAGGGAACCGTGCTCACCAAGAACCTGGAACAACTGGAGGGCAGGGTCGTCGATACCGCCTCAAGGATATGCCAGATTGCCTCCACCCGGGAGATGAGAATCACCGTGCAGGTTCCCGAAGAAAAAATGAGCGACATATATGAGGGGCAGTCCGCAACAACGGTGATAACGACCTTCGCCGGAGAAGAGATTGAGGGGAAGGTGAGCGTGGTTCCCCAGGAGTCCACGCCGGGCATGGGGGGCAAGAACGTCTTCCTGGTGGAAATCCCCCTCGCCAACAAAGACGGGAAATACAAGCCGGGCATGATGGGCAAGACCAAACTGCACAGCGGCACACGCGCGCTCGGCGAGGTCATATTCGGGGACATCTGGCACTTCATTAAAACGAAGTTGGGCTTTGACTGATTCTGTCCGGGCATAATATCACAGCGACAAATTGTAGGGGACGGACTAACACCACAACGCTGTTTTTTAACCGCCGAGGACGCAGAGAACGCAGAGAACGACAAGAATGATACGGATTTGGAGTATACGTTGACGAGCGGTACGCTCAGGGAGTCAGACCCTTCCCGCCCCGATCCGCCTGAGGCGGACGGGGCTCCTCAGCGTCTGACCCCCTCGCTAAAGCCTTCACACGGTATTCAACCCATAGTGTTAAGGTTGATGGACTACTAAAGTCCGTCCCGGAAGTGCAGTGACAAAAGGAGAACGAAGCCATGAGAACGATACTGATACTCCTGCTTGCCCTGGTGACACTGGCAGCGGGCGCGGCGCTGGTTTTGCCGCCGATGCAGGCCGAAGACGCGGCGCCGGAGGGAGGTGAAGCGCCTCCGACCGATGTGCCCGAAACCGACGACGGCGAGGCCCCCGCCCCGCCCGCCGATGCCGAAATCCCCGACGGCGTGAAAGATGACAAGG
>JAUXGI010000175.1 GCA_030622295.1 Planctomycetota bacterium | reverse complement strand
GGGAGCATTAAAGAATTGCTGGTAAAAGGGTACACTCGGGGAGTCAGACCCTCTCCCGCCCCGACAAGTCGGGGCTCCTCAGCGTCTGACCCCCTCGCTAAAGCCTGCGCATCGGGCCTGACCAGCAAATCTTACACGCTCCCTGCGACAGGGGCTGCATTGCACTATCGCGCCCGGCCTGATAGAATCGCGACGCAATCAATTCGTTTCCGGGTGAGAATACCATGTCGATGTCTTCGCCGTACGAGATAGGGCCGATAAGGCCGCCGAGCGAGGCGCGCAGCCTGCTGCTGAGGCTGACGCGCAACTGTCCGTGGAACAGGTGCGAGTTCTGCCCCGTTTATAAGAACAGGAAATTCTCCCGGCGCAGCGTGGACGAGATAAAGCGCGATATCGACGCGGCCGCGCAGGTGCACGCCGGCATGTTCAAGACCGCATTCCTCCAGGACGCCAACAGCATCGTGATGAAGACCGATGACCTGGTAGAGGTCCTGGAGCACCTGGGGGCGAGGTTCCCCGAAATAGAGCGCGTCACGATTTACGGCCGCGCCGCAACGGTTGCGCGCAAGTCGGTCGAGGAACTGGCGCGGCTGCGCGAGGCGGGGCTTACGCGCCTGCACCTGGGGCTGGAGAGCGGCTACGGTCCGGTGCTCGAGTATGTGAAGAAAGGCGCTACGCCCGAGCAGATTATCGAGGCCGGCAGAAAGGTGAAACAGTCCGGCATTTCACTGTCCGAGTACGTGCTGCTCGGCCTGGGCGGGAGGAAGTGGTGGCGCGAACACGCACGGGCCACCGCCGAGGCGCTGAACAGCATAGACCCCGACTACGTCCGGGTGCGCACGCTGCGGGTTGTCCGGGGCACGCCGCTGTGGGACAAACTCCAGAGCGGCCGGTTCGCCCGCCTGAGCGACGAAGAAATAGTGCGCGAAGAGCGCCTGATGATAGACCGCCTGGAAGGCATGAGCGGTTACTTCGCCAGCGACCATTCGCTCAACCTTCTGATGCAGGTGAGGGGCCGGCTGCCCGATGCGAAGGAAGACATGCTCAAGACCATCGACCGCTACCTGGGCCTGGCGGAACGTGAGAAGCGCCTCTTTGAACTGGGCAGACGGCTGCATGTCTTTCACAACCTCGCCGACCTGCGCGACGAATCGCGCCGCGCCGGTGTCGAGCAGGTACTGGCGGAAATCGAGGCAGACGGCGACACGAGCGTCGATGAGGTCACCTTCGAACTGATGGGCCGCATGCTGTAAGAACTCTACTGTCACCTAAAGGGGTCAGACCCCTTGAAGTGACAGTAGCCCCGGAAATCCGGTTGAAGAACGGCGGAGGTTGTGGTAATTTACCGCCTGTTGTCTTCCGCTGCTGCGAAGAACATCCCTGAGAGATGGTGTACTCCATGAGCGACCCCGACTGGCAGGAGAAATACCGGAGCAAGATAAGAACCGCCAGGGACTCGGTGCGCAATGTCCGGCCGGGGCATCGGGTCTTTATCGGGACCGGCTGCGGCGAGCCGCAGTCGCTTGTGCGCGCCCTGGCCGAGGCCGCCGGCCACATACCCGACACGGAAATCATTCATACACTCACCCTCGGCGTCGCCCCACATACGGACGTGGAGTTCAGCGACATCTTCCGGCACAACGCCTTCTTCGTCGGCCCGAACACACGCCGGGCCGTTTCGGAGGGACGGGCGGACTACACGCCGATATTTCTGAGCGAACTGCCGGACCTCTTCCGCACCGGGACGATACCGATAGACGTGGCTCTGATACAGGTCACGCCGCCGGACGAGCACGGTTTCTGCAGCCTGGGGGTGTCGGTGGACATCGTGAAGCCGGCCGCGGAGAGCGCCCGCCTTGTAGCGGCCGAAGTGAACTCCTACGTCCCGCGCACCCTGGGCGATAGTTTCGTGCATATCAACGACATCGATTTTCTCGTGCCGCACGACGAGCCGCTGCTGGAGTATCTGGGCAGCGAACCGGACGAGACGGCCATGAAAATAGGCGCGCACATCGCGGAACTGATAGAGGACGGCTCGACTATCCAGGTGGGCATAGGCGGCATACCGGACGCCGTGCTGCGTTGCCTGACGGACAAGAAGGAACTGGGCATTCACACGGAGATGTTCAGTGACGGTATCATTGAGATATTCGAAAAAGGTGTCATTACCAACCGCCGCAAGACGCTGCACAAGGGCAAGATAGTGGCCTCTTTCTGTCTGGGTACCCGGCGTCTCTATGAGTTCATAGACAACAATCCCGTAGTCGAGTTTCACCCGAGCGATTATACGAACGACCCGTTCATAATCAGCCGCCACGAGAAGATGGTGGCCATAAACGGCGCGCTGGAGGTTGACCTGACGGGCCAGGTGTGCGCCGATTCTCTTGGTTACCTTTTTTACAGCGGCTTGGGCGGCCAGGTGGACTTCATGCGTGGGTCGGCCCGGTCGAAGGGCGGCAAGCCGATAATCGCATTGTCGTCGACCACGGAAGACGGGGAGCAGTCGCGCATAGTAGCGCACCTCAGCGAAGGCGCAGGCGTGGTCACCACGCGCGGCGACGTCCACTACGTGGTCACGGAGTACGGCGCTGCACGGTTGCACGGCAAGAGCATCCGTGAACGCTGCGTGGCGCTTATCAGCGTGGCGCACCCCAAATTTCGCGACGAGTTGCTGGAGCACGCCAAGAAACACCACTACGTCTATCAGGACCAGGTATCACTTAACCTGGCGGCCCGCTATCCGAAGGAACTGGAAACCGGGGAGGTGTTTAACGGAATCAGTGTGCGCTTCCGGCCGGTGCGCGCAACCGACGAAGGCATGGTGCGCGAACTCTTTTACCGCGCCAGCAAGAAGACGACCTACTATCGCTTCCACGGGCAGATCCAGACCATGCGCCACCGCGACGCACAGCGCTATTGCAACATCGATTACGACCGCGACATGGTAATCGTAGCCGTGATACGGGAAGAAGGCAACGAACGCGTTATCGCCCTCGGACAGTACAACGTTTATCCCGCAACCGGCATGGCCGAGTGTGCGTTTCTCGTGGTGGATCAATATCAGAACAAGGGCATCGGAACACACATGCTGCACAGGCTTATCAAGATAGCACACGGCAAGAGCGTGAAAGGCTTTCTCGCGGAGGTGCTGTTCGGCAACCAGGCCATGCTCCGTGTCTTTCACAAGTGCGGCCATGTGATAAAGAGCGCAATTGAAGACGGCGTGTATCACATTTCGTTCGAGTTCGACGAAGAACAATAGACCGCGCCCGGGGCGGCCCGCCTGGGGCGAGTTCAAAGTTTAAGGTTTCCGCCTCAGGCGGATTCAAAGTTCAAAGTTTAAGGTTCAACGATACGCTCGGGGAGTCAGACCCTCCCCGCCCCGATCCGCCTGAGGCGGACGGGGCTCCTCAGCGTCTGACCCCCTCGCTAAAACCCTCACACGGTATTCAACCCATAGTGTTAAGGTTGACGGTGTATTAGGCGGAAACCTGAAACCCCGAATATGGCGAGGAACGGCATCCCGCCGGCATGAATTGAGAAGCGCTTTTATCCATTCAGAGGATTTTGAGAAATACGAACTGGCGCCCCATCACCCGTTCAAGCCGGCTCGTGCAAAGGCCGTCTATGACCTTTGCGCCAAACTGGGTCTGTTATCATACGACTGGATACGGGTCGTCGAACCGAAACCCCTCGGGGTGGAACTCCTGCTGCTGTTCCACAATCACAGGTATATCGAACACCTGCACTTTGCGAACAAGGGCGAGTTCTTTGACAAGTTGATTGAGTACAACATCGGCACGGACGAGTGCCCCGTATTCCCCGGGGTGTATGATTACTCGGCGCTCTGCGCGGGAGCGGCCTTCGATGGGATGCGCCTGCTGATAACCGACAAATGCGACCTGGCCTTCAGCCCCATGGGCGGCTATCATCACGCCGGGAGCAAGCACGCCGAGGGCTTCTGCTACATCAATGACGTCGCGGTCATAATAACCTACCTTCTCCATCGCGGTCTTCGCGTTGCATACGTGGACACCGACGCCCACCACGGCAACGGGGTGCAGAACGCCTTCTATGAGGACAACCGCGTACTGACCATCTCGTTC
>JAUXGI010000339.1 GCA_030622295.1 Planctomycetota bacterium | reverse complement strand
TACTTGCCTGCTGCTTTTTGACCCAATGGGCTACCACGACTCCTACTGCCTCTACCAGTTCGCAAACAATAATCCCGTCTGCTACATAGACCTCTTTAGTTGACACTGCCCGGCGCGGCTTCCGGCTTTTTCTTTTTCTTTGCGGTGACGAGGTACTGCACAATCGTGCCGATTACGCCCAGCGCAAGGAACCAGACCAGAGCGATGCCGATGTGAGGTTTGCCCTGGAAAATGGGGATTCCTTGCTGCAGAAGCGCCTGGAAGTCAATCTGGCCGGCTTCGGTCAGCGGTATGCTTGAGGGCACCGAGGTCTTGGTTTGCGTGAGGCTTTCAAACTCGGCAGCGCCCCAGATGAAATAGTACGCCCCGGCCATTGCAGAGGCCGAGCCGGTAAATGACGTGACGAGGATGATGAGGAGTTTCTGTATGATAAGCGCCAGCACTCCACCCACTATGGCGGCGGGGATGAGCGCCTCCAGGTAAAGGTTGTCCGCGTTTACTCCGACAAGCACCGCGGCGATAGTGGCGGCGAAACCCGCCCCTGCCAGGAATACTCCCACGTAATAGGCTATGATCATCAGGACCGCACCGACCGCCGCGGCCGCCAGACCCAGCAGCACAACAGCCCACCACATCTCGGGCCACGCCCACTGTGTGAGCGCGAAACCGACTGCGCCGCCGCCGCCGGCAATGCCCCCGCCCACCGCCAGCATTATCCTGAATATGCGGTAGCCGAAAAAACAGAAAAGGAGACCGAGCACAATGGCCCCCGCCATGAATGCAGGCGCATACTGCTGGAATTGTTCAGGCGTTATCTGAAACTGTTCTGGCGACATGGCATCCTCCTTTGCCCGGATGGCATACTGAATAACTCCGTGAGGCAACACCTCGTGATGCAGCGAGGTTTCCTTATCTTATATGCGCGGGGGCGCCGATTGCCATTCGGTGATCGCAGAGGGCGACCCGTCTTCCGGTTACATACAGCAGGTACGCAGATTCACGGTGAACCGCGTTATATCTGTTCCATGTCTGTCGGTGCCTCAGGCTCGGGCTCGGGTGCGGGCTCGGGCGGTTCCTTTTTCAGGCCCGGGTTGAGCAACTCCCTGACGTCCTTGTAGGGTTTGAATGACACGCCCTTGCGGCGTGGGATGTGGATTCTTTCGCCCGTCCTGGGATTGCGGCCCTCGCGGGCCTTGCGTATCCGCACCCGCAGAATGCCCAGCCCCGGCAGCACACATTCGCCGTTGTTGACCAACTCCTTCCTGACCAGGTCAACCAGTCCCCTGTAGAAACGGTTCACATTGGCCTTGGTCAGGCCGGCGGAGCGCATAATCGATTCTGCCAAATCTGCCTTCTTCATCGCATCGCCTCCTTGTGAAAGACGTTCTCAGAACGATACCTGCACAAATACTATCAGGAAGGCGCGCCCGCCTCAAGAGAAAACCCCGATGCAGCCCGCAGAGGCGGGTACACCCCGCCGCGGCTCGGGGAGTCAGACCCTTTCCCGTCGCCATCCTCACGGATGGCTCCTCCTCAGCCCCTCCTTCGTCGGGATAAACTCCTGACCCCCTCGCTTGCGGCGGGTCGTGCGGTACCACTCCACGGTCCTGGCCAGGCCTTTTTTGACGGCCACCGCCGGCTCGTAGCCGAGCAGTCTGCGCGCCTTCGTTATGTCCGCCCGGGAGTGACGCACGTCGCCCGGACGCGGGGCGGTGTGTTCTGGTTGAATATCCACGCCGACGATATCCGCAACGTGATTCGCGATATCCAGGACCGTCGTGCGTTCACCGCAGGCGACGTTGATTACCTCTCCCGCCGCGCCTTCGGCGGTGCACGCCAGGAGATTCGCCCTCACGACGTTCTCCACGTAAGTGAAGTCGCGCGACTGCAACCCGTCGCCGTGAATCGTCGGCCTGCGACCGTCCAGTATCGCGGAAATGAACAGCGGTATGACCGCTGAATACTGGCCGGCGGGGTCCTGTCTGGGGCCGAAGACGTTGAAGTATCTCAGCGCAACCGTCTCCAGCCCGTACAGGGCATAAAACACCTTGCAGTAATACTCCGCGGTCAGTTTGCCCACGGCATAAGGCGAGAGCGGATTGGGCGGCATTGATTCCGTCTTCGGCATCTGCTCGGTATCGCCGTAAACGGACGACGAGCCGGCGTACACCACCCTCCTCACGCCCGCGTCTCTCGCGGCAATCAGCACGTTCAGCGTGCCGTCCACCTGCGCCCTGTTGCTTTTCAAGGGTTCCGCCACGGAACGCGGCACGGATGGAAGCGCGGCCTGGTGTATGACAAAGTCAACACCCCTCATCGCCTCCGCTGCGGTTGCCGCCTCGCAGATGTCCCCTTCGATGAACCTGATTTTCGAGGCAAGGTGTCGGATGTTCTCGCGCCTGCCGGTGGAGAGGTTATCGAGCACGACTACCTCCTCGCCAT
>JAUXGI010000095.1 GCA_030622295.1 Planctomycetota bacterium | reverse complement strand
TTACCTGCATACTCTGGATAACGGCCTGCGGGTGGTGGTGAAGGAAAACCACGTGGCGCCGGTCGTACACGTTTGCCTGGTTGTGAACACCGGCTCGATGCACGAAGAGGAATACCTTGGCTACGGGATGTCGCACATCTTCGAGCACGTCATGTCCGGCGGCACAACCATCCATCGCACCGAGGAAGAAACTAAAAAGTTTCTCCAATCTATCGGCGCCGCCAGTAACGCCTATACAACGTGTTACTGCACGGCCTATCACATGACCACTACGGCGCGGTACCTCGACCAGGCGCTCGACGTTATCTCCGACTACATGATGTATTGTACCTTTGACAAAAAGGAACTGGAGCGGGAATTCGGCGTAATCTTGCAGGAAATCGCAAAAGGCGAGGAAGAACCGAACAGGATAATGTGGAAACTCTTTCTCAAGACAGCCTACGACGTCCACCCCATCCGCTGCCCCGTTATCGGCTACCGCGAGAAGTTCCTGCGCCTGAACCGCGAAGACATAATAAAGTATTACAATCGCCGCTATGTCCCGCGCAATATGATCCTCGCAATAGGCGGCGACGTCGATGCGAAAAAAGCGCTTGAGAAGGTGGAAGAGTTCTTCGGAGGCTTCGAAGACAGACCGCTCAAGAAGGTCGTATTGGCCGGGGAGCCGAAAAAGACCGGCAGGAGATACGCCGAAGGCGAAGCGGTCATCAAAATGGCCATACTCAGAATGGGGTTCCGCTCAACGGACCTGTTCCACCCGGACATGGTAAAGACCGATATGCTCTCGGCGATTCTCGGCGTCGGCAAGAGCAGCCGTTTGTATCGACGCCTGGTGGAGGAAAAGGGGTTGGTCGAGGACATCAGGTCGGGCAATTGGACACCCGAATACGTTCACGGCCATCTGATAGTCCATTCCACGCTAAAGGTTGAGAACCTGGACGCGGCCCGGAAAGAAGTCATGGATGTCATAGAAGACTTAAAAAAGAATCTCGTGAAGCAGGAAGAACTGGACCGCGTGCGGACATACCTTCGGGCCATGCGTCTGATGTACCGCCAGACCGCCGAGAAAGAGGTGGAGAGCATCGCCGGCGACATTCGCTCGACCGGCGACCCGCTGTTCGACAGCAAGTACTTGAAAGCCATGGACGGCGTCACGCCGGAAATGATCCGCGATATGGCCCGTAAATACCTGAACGAAGACAACCTGACGACCGTAGTACTCAAACCGAAAACCGAAACCGGCCCGAAGAACGAACTGCCGCCGCTTGATGTAAAAAAGAAGGAGAGCGGCATAATCAAATATACACTGAAGAACGGCCTGACCGTATTGCTCAGGCGCAACCCCGAATTGCCGCTGGTGTCCATGCAGACATACAGCCGTGGCGGTGTGCTGTTCGACGGCGACAAACCCGGCCTGAGCAATTTTATGGCGAACATGCTCATGCGCGGAACCTCCGGCAAAAACGCCGGGGAACTTGCGAACGCGCTGGAGTCGATGGGCGCCGAGATGAAACCCATTGCCGGCAACAACACTTTCGGCATGGAAATGACCGTCCTGCGTAAAGACCTTGAACCGGGGCTGGACCTTTTCGCCGACGTTCTGTTGCGGCCCGCCTTCGATAAAAAAGAGGTGGAGCGAGTCCGGAAAAATATTCTGTTCGGAATTGACAACTTGTCCAATAACTGGATAGAGGAAATCAATTATAATTTCCGCGAAACCAGGTTCGGCAATCATCCTTACGCAAATCACAAACTTGGAAATGAGGAAAGCGTGGGGAAAATATCATCGAAGGACCTGAAAGACTTCCACGAAAAGTACCTCATGGGGAGCAACACGGTCCTCGCGATATTCGGCGACATCGATATCGAAAAGACAAAAGCCCGGGTAGAACAAAAATTCGGCGCAATGCACGGGGGCGTCGTTGACCACAAGGATGTAGTCCCTCCGCCGCCTATCGGAAAGGGCACGAAGGGTGTCGAGTCTCCGGTAGTAGTCCCCGTGGGGCGTAAGTCGGTCAGCGTAGTCCTTGCGACGAACGGCCTGCCGATAGGAGATGAGTCGGGGCTGGATATGAACATTCTGAGGCTGATATTCCGCAGCAGGCTGCACGAGGCCCTGCGCGGCCGCAATGATTATGTGTATCTCATCTGGGCGTATAACTCCCCCGGGTTTAATACCGGCACGTTCCAGATATTTGCCCAGACAACGCCCGACAAGTATGACGCCGTGATACGCGAAATTCGCTCGGAAATTGAAAAGATGAAAAAAGGTGAATTCACGGACGAGGAACTGGAAAACGCAAAGCGCCGCGCAATATCCTACGTGGAACTCGGCTCTCAGACAAATGCAAACCAGGCCGGAGTTGCCGCGCTCAACGAGTTGTACGGTATCGGCTGCGACTATATGGCCGAGTATCCTCCGAGGCTGGCAAAGGTGTCGCGCGACGATATCATGAAGTTAGTCAACCGATGCTTCGGCGAATGGATGGTCGTCGAGACGCGCCCCGTGGAAACGCCCGAAAAGACAGGCCCGGGGACATCAAACAATTAACGATACTCTCATAATCCTGAAATATGTAGGGTACGGGCTTTAGCCCGTACCGGAACTCTGCAGGGCGGTATCGCGCCCTGCCCCCGTGAGCAGAGAGACAGCCCGTTATGAGCAGGAAGAGCAGACGGCGACACAAGGCGGCGAAAAAAGGCGTAAAGGCGGAAATGTCGTCAAAGACGCTTACCTGGCGGGTGCATCCGTTCGCGTCAAAAGGGCCGAAAAGCGTCATCGCCATTGCGGCGGTGCTGGGCATGGGCGGGCTTGGGTACTGGGCATTCGTGGATTTGGGCATGGAGATGGGCGTTCTGTTCGGTGCGGGTACGTCGGTCGTTCTGTTCGTGGCCCTGCACAAGTTCTTTCTGCCGACGACTTACGTTCTTTCGAAGGATTCGATAGAGGTAAAGCGACTCTTCCGCTCTATTACCGCGGACTGGGAGAGATTCCGCTCGTTCAACAACGACGACGCGGGTGTGTTGCTGTCACCTTACGATAGTCCGACAAGGAAGGCGATGTTTCGTTCGCTGTTTCTAATGTTCGACGACAGCCGAAAAGAAGAGATTCTCGATTATTTGCGGCGGAGACTGCGCGATGTCAGGGGCCAAGCAACCGCTTTATAGTGAAAAGATACTCGGGCAGAAGTTGACGCCTCGCCAGCGGGAAATAATAGACCGGCTGGCCGCCTGGACTGTGCGCAGGGGTATGACAACCCCGGCGATTATGTTTCTGGAGGGCATAAAGCCGCTCAGTTACGTTGGAAGCCAGGCGGTGATATTCTTCTCCCCGGCGCTGGAGGTCCTGTTCGACCCCGTTACAGTGAACTCCTTTGCCACGCTGATGGAGGACCGCAAGAACGTGGAGCTGCTTCTTCGCGAAATCGAAAGGCGTGACGCGGAGCAGCAGAAAAAAACTAAAGAATTGAAGGCGCAATATCGCGCCATGAAACAACAGCGCAAAGAGATGCGAAAACTGGAAAAAGCCAGAAGAAAGGGCAAGGCTTGAAACATCGTCTTCTCCGCCGCGAGGCGGAAGGCGGATTGAAACGGAGCGGCAAATGTCAGAACCCAGGCAGGAAATTCGCAGCATACTCGCAACCGACTGCGGCAGTACCACCACAAAGGCCATACTAATTGAAAAGAAGGGCGACGAATATCGCCTGATGGTTCGCGGCGAAGCCCCGACCACCGTCGAGGCCCCGTTCGAGGACGTAACCAAGGGCGTGCTGAACGCCATCGAGGAAGTGGAAGACCTGACGGGGAAGAAGTTCATCGAGGACGGTCGGATAATCACCCCCCGCAGAGACGAGAAGGCGGGCGTTGATATATATGTTTCCACCAGCAGCGCCGGCGGCGGCCTGCAGATGATGGTAGGCGGGCTGGTGTTGAGCATGACCGCGGAGAGCGCCAAGCGCGCCGCGCTGGGCGCTGGCGCCATCGTAATGGACGCCATCGCCACGAACGACGGCAGGCTGCCGCACGAGAAGATTGAACGCATACGCCAGTTGCGCCCCGACATGATTCTCCTGGCCGGCGCGGTGGATAACGGCACCGAGCAGAGCAAGTCCAAGGTCGTGGAACTGGCCGAACTGATTTCCGCCGCCAACCCCAAGGCCCGCCTCGGCATGCAATACCGGCTTCCAGTCGTCTATGCAGGCACGAAGGACGCGCATAAGGAGGTTAAAGAGGCAATCGGCGGCAAGACCGCGCTCAGGATAGTCGACAACATCCGCCCCGTTCTGGAGCGGGAAAATTTGCTGCCCGCGCGAAACGAAATCCACGAACTGTTCATGGAACACGTGATGGCCAACGCGCCGGGCTATAAAAAACTGATGTCCTGGACGGACGCGCCAATCATGCCCACGCCGGGGGCGGTCGGCGCAATCATGCAGGAGATAGCCAGGCTCACCGGAATGAACCTTGTGGGCGTCGATATCGGCGGCGCGACGACGGACATCTTTTCCGTGTGGCACCACCTGGACGAAAAGACCGGCCAAGTAGAGGATGTGTTTAACCGCACGGTGAGCGCGAACCTGGGCATGAGTTACAGCGTGTCCAACGTGCTGGCGGAGGCGGGGCTGGAGAACGTGATGCGCTGGGTGCCTTTCCAGGTGGACGAACGTGCGCTTCGCAACCGCATCAAGAATAAGATGATTCGCCCGACAACCATTCCGCAAAGCCTGGAGGACCTGATAATAGAGCAGGCTATCGCCCGCGAGGCGCTCCGGCTGGCGTTCATACAGCACAAAGACTTTGCCCAGGAGTTAAAGGGCGTCTCCAAGGCCGTCGACATCGGCCAGGCATTCCGGCAGAGTACGGATAAATCAATAGTGAAAATGCCCGAACTGGACACGCTGGTGGGCAGCGGCGGGGTGCTCTCGCACGCGCCGCGCCGCAACCAGGCGGCGCTGATGCTGATAGACGGTTTTCTGCCGGAGGGGATAACCGCCCTGGCAGTGGACAGCATCTTCATGATGCCGCAACTGGGAGTGATGTCCAACATCCAGAAGCCGGAACTGGAAGAGACCGCCAGGAAGGCCGCCGTGGAAGTATTCAACAAGGACTGCCTGATAAAACTGGGCACCTGCATCGCCAGCAAAACGGTACCGAGGAAAAAGCGCGGTCGCGTATTCAGCATTACGCTCATCATGCCCGACGGAAACACTATCGAGAAGACGTACGAATACGGCGAGATGGAATTGATACCGCTGGGCCCGGGGCAAAAGGCGCGCGTGCGCGTGGTACCGGAGCGCGGCATTGATGTGGGCGCGGGTACCGGCAAAGCCATTGAAAAAGAGATAGAAGGCGGCGTGGTGGGCGTTGTAGTGGACGCTCGCGGCCGCACTTACAGAATAGGGCTTGACGCCACCGGCAAGGAGTTCCAGGAAGCGGCGGTTTCGCTGCCCGAAGACGGGGACGAGCGCATCCGGGCACTGAAACGCTGGCACAAGGCGTTGAACATATATCCCGACTACGACTTATGATGGTGAGATTTTTATCTTATAACCGACATGGAGGACGGAGTTGGCTCAGGCGTACACACCGGGACTGAGGGTAACCGAGAGAGCGCTGATAAAGCGCGAGCGCCGTCTGCCCCTGCTGGGCGACGT